>CBDTUH010000032.1:0-16995 GCA_965363375.1 uncultured bacterium | reverse complement strand
TGGTGATGCACTCAGCCACCAAATACCTCGGCGGCCACAGCGACTTGATACAGGGTGCACTGATGATGAACGACGAAGGCCTGCGCGAGCAACTCTATTTTATACAAAAAAGCTGCGGTGCCGTACCGGGGCCGATGGATTGCTTTCTGGTGCTGCGCGGTATTAAAACTTTGCACGTGCGCATGCAGCGCCATTGCGAAAATGGACGGGCTATAGCGCATTTCCTGCGCAACCACCCCAAAGTGGAAAGAGTGTACTGGTGTGGCTTTGAAGACCATCACAATTTTGATATTGCCAAAAAACAAATGCGCGACTTTGGCGGCATGATGAGCTTTACACTAAAAGATGACTCTGTAGAAAATGCACGCCGCGTACTTTCATCAACACACTTGTTTGCATTGGCTGAAAGTTTAGGTGGCGTAGAGTCGCTGATCAACCATCCGGCCTCTATGACGCACGCTTCCATTCCGCGCGAAGAGCGTATTAAAAATGGGCTATCTGATTCGCTGATTCGCTTAAGCGTGGGTATTGAAGATGTGGATGACCTGATTGAAGATTTGAACAAAGCCATCGGCTAAAAGGAAAAACAGACGTTTTAAATTTGTACAAGGAATCCTAGCTAATTGATAGTTCAGGATTCTTTTTTTTTAAAAGTAAAAACAGACGTTTTTGAAATGCATTTAATATCAATAAAACTTTGTTTTTACCTTTAGTAATGCGCCAACTCCTTTTCTTTTTTATACTGGCTTTTACCACCTGCACATCTGCATCTGCACAAACTAAAGTGTACCTTATGCCCGTGCTGCACGGCATGCACAAAACCAATATTTTTTATACTTACGATAGCGTGAAATCTGTTGTGGAGCGCACCGGCGCCGATGTGGTAGCCGTGGAAATAAGACCTGAAGATATAGGCCGCGACAGCCATTACCTTAAAAAGAATTATCCATACGAAATGTGGATGATGCCACACTGGTTTGCACAAAAAATGGTGGAAGGTTTTGACTGGCTGGGCCAGAATATTGAAGGCCAGCCCATACCGGAAGGTTACTGGCAGAACGGCTCGGAAGCCAAACGTCTGCAATCCCTTTTAGGCAACGACAGCGTATACAGTGCCAGGTTAAAAACATGCCAGCTTTATACCACCGAGCGCCTTAAAGTTTTAAGCAGCCAACCGCTGAAAGAAATATTAACAAGCAACGACGACATCTTAACCAAAGAATATTACAATTGCCTACAGCAGCACCTGCGCGGATCGGATTATGAATACCTTACCCAATTCTACACGCTGCGCAACCAGAAAATGATGCAAAACCTGGACGCTCTTTTTGAAAAGCATAAAGGCAAAACTTTGGTTGTACTTACCGGCGCCGACCATTATCCTTACCTGCTGGACCACCTGAAAAAAACAGGCGTACAGGTAATGAAATTGTATTGAAAGGTAAAAGGAAAAAGAGACGTTTTTGTTGACCAGCTTTTGTACTACTATTCAACTTCAGTTGTGTCACTCTTTTGTACGTTCGGTAATCCTATGCACCATTAACAATTCACAATTGGATAGCTTTGCAGCGTGGATAAAAAGCTGCAGCATCTGTTGAACGAAAAGGTAGAACTATACAATACGCCCGCCTTTATAAAATCGGACCCCATTTCTATTCCGCACCGGTTCAGCCAAAAACAGGATATAGAGATTGCAGGTTTTTTTGCTTCCATATTTGCCTGGGGCAACCGCACCATCATCATCAACAAAACAAACGAGCTGATGCAGCTGATGGATGGCGCGCCTTACCAGTTTATTCGGCAACATACCGAAGCTGATTTAAAATCGTTTTTACATTTTAAGCATCGCACGTTCAACACCACCGACCTGTTGTATTTTATTCATTTTTTGCAGCACCACTACAGCCAGCATACAAGTTTGGAAACCGCTTTTGCGCAGTGGATGCAGCCGGGTGATGAAACGGTTGAAAGGGGATTGGCTCATTTTCACCGCTACTTTTTTTCGCTGCCCGATGCACCGGCGCGAACCAAAAAACACATTGCCACGCCCGAGCGCGGCTCGCACTGCAAGCGCCTGAACATGTACCTGCGCTGGATGGTGCGGCACGATGATAGGGGTGTGGATTTTGGTATTTGGAAAACCATAAAACCATCGCAACTGGTGTGTCCTGTAGATGTGCATGTGGCACGCGTGGCCCGTCGATTGGGCTTGCTTAATGCTAAAATATTAAACTGGAAGGCGGCACTGGAACTTACACAAAAACTAAAGCAACTCGAGCCATCCGACCCTGCCAAATACGACTTTGCCTTATTTGGGCTGGGCGTGGTAGAAAAGTTTTAACAACGTCTCTTTTTCCTTTTACTGCTGTAACATAACAACCATGCAACCAACAGAAATAAAGACCTTGCTTCTACAAGTAAACAGCACCAATAAAGAGGAACTGGAACAGCAACTGCAGGCGGCTATTAATTATTTCATTATACATGATTTTGAAAAATTGATGCAACTGCTTTACACGGTGGATGTAGATGAAAAACGTCTTAAATTCCTTTTAAATGGGGAGCCCGAACAAGATGCTGCCAAAATAATTGCTGAACTGCTGATGGCACGGCAGCTGCAAAAAGTGGCCCTGCGCCGGCAGCAATCAAAAAACAGCACCGCTGATGATAATGAGGAAAAGTGGTAGCTTATTTTTTGCGCCGCAGGTACAGTATTTCGCCACGGTCGTTTACAAAATGCACTGGCATGGCATCGCCTTCAAACAGTTGCCATTTAATCATGTCGTTGTTAATAAATTCAATAAGACTTTTTAAATTGATGGTTTCGGTGCTGTCTTTCACGGCAAAATCAAACCGCACCGGCGATTGGGTAAAATCGGCTTTGTAAGAAGTTATCTTTTTCTTTTGATCGCCATAAACCAGGTACAGGGTAGCACTGTCCACTACCTCCAGACCGCCGCCTTCGTTGGCTGCGCGCACCGCCTCCCAGCTGCCCACCAGGCTTTGTATACTGCGCTGCCCAATGGTTTGGGCACAAATCAAAAAACTAAATACGGCAAGCATCACTTTTTTCATAACACACTTTTTTCTGATACACTATAATAGCCGCACAATACATACCACAATCGCTCCAATGCCAGCAGCGGGCATTATTTTTTTGCAGCTAAGGTCAAAATTTACAGGCATGAAAAGAGACGGCGCTACTACCAGCCTTTGGCAACATCATGTTCCCGATTTTACAACCTCATCCACCACAATACAGGACCAGCTTTTTGATGTGCTGATTGTAGGTGGCGGCATTACCGGCATTACCACGGCGCTGCTACTGCAGCAGGGCGGCAAAAAATGCGCAGTGGCTGAGGCGCACACGTTGTGCTTTGGCACTACAGGCGGCACTACGGCGCACCTCAATACGTTTTTAGATACCGATTACAAAACCATTATAAAGGATTTTGGGGAGGAAACTGCCCAACTGGTAGCACGCGCTACGCGGCAGTCGCTTGACCTGTTTAAACACCATGTAGAAACTTATAACATCGATTGCGGCTACGCTGAAAAAGGGGGCTATTTGTATGCCCAAACTGAGGAGCAGCAAAAAGAACTTGCCGATATGATGGATGCTTCTTTAAAAGCCGGTGTGGACGTTGCTTTCTCTGCAAACATACCGGTGCCCGTACCGTTCGAAAAAGCGATTGTATACAACGGGCAGGCGCAAATTCATCCAACAAAATATGTAATGGCCCTGGCTAAAGCTTTTGTGGATGCCGGCGGTGTTATTTTGCAAAACTGCCCGGTAACGGATGTTTCAGATAAGGAGCCCATAGTAGCTACAACTGCACACGGTGAAATAAAGGCACACAAACTCATTTATGCCACGCACATTCCGCCGGGCATCAACCTGCTGCATTTTAGAAATGCGCCGTACCGCAGCTATGCCATGGCGGTAACCCTGAAAGATGGCGCTTACCCCGATGGATTGGCTTACGATATGTACGACCCTTACCACTACTACCGCACGCAGGAGGTGGATGGCCAACAATATTTAATAGCCGGCGGCGAAGACCACAAGACCGCGCACGTGGTAAACACCGATGCCTGCTTTGACCACCTGGAAAGTCATCTGCGCCAATATTTCAATGTTGACCAGGTTGCTTTTAAATGGTCGTCGCAATATTTTGAACCTTCTGATGGCTTGGCTTACATAGGTCAGCTGCCGCACCATTCATCCAACTTATACGTAGCTACCGGCTTTGGCGGCAACGGCATTACGTACAGCCATATTGCGGCTATTACACTCAGCGAATTAATATTGAAAGGTGCGAGCCAGTTTGCCGAAACCTTCCGCCCCGGGCGATTAAAGCCTGTGGCCGGCTTTGAGGCTTTTGTAAAAGAAAATGCAGACGTTGTAAAAGAATTCATTGGCAAGCGTATTGGTGTAGAACAACTGGAAGAACTGGCCGGACTTGCACCCGGCGAAGCCAAAGTGGTGAAATTTGAAGGCAAACAGTTGGCCATTTACAAAGAGGAAAGTGGCAACCTGCACGCGTTGAACCCCGTGTGCAGCCACGCCAAGTGCATTGTAGACTGGAACAAGGCTGAAAAATCGTGGGACTGCCCCTGCCACGGTGCGCGCTACAGCATTGAAGGTGAAGTGCTGACCGGCCCTGCACGCCACGCGCTTGAAAAAGTAGAACTGGCTGACCTGATTGATAAAAAATAAAAAGGCGCCGAAAGGTGCCACCACATAGCGTTTGTTTTTGTAGTCCTAGCTGTAATAGCGGGTGGCGCAGCTGCCCGCTATTTTATGATGTTGTTAAGGCCGTATTGTTCAATGTACTTCAGTAGCGAGGATTCCTTCATTTTTGTTTCCAGCACAATATCTACCGGCCGGCCATAGGTGTTTATTTCTTCGTACACCCAATCGGAGTGGGCTTCTTTTTTGGCAGTGGGGTCTTCGTTATCGCGGCGGGAGGAGGAGTAATGAAAAACGGGCTTTACATCCCAGGTATCGTAAGCAGTTATAAAAGCTTCTTCTTCGCTCAAATCTCCGGGGTGCAACTTGTGGTGAAAATAATCGAACACAATGGGGATGCCGATGCTTTCGTGCAATGTTTTTAAATTGGCAACCGTATACAAGCCGGGCTTGTCATCGTTCTCTACCGTTAGCCGCCCCTGCAGATTGTGTGATAGCAGGCTAAAGTTTTGAGCAAAGCGTTTTAAGGTTTCTTCTTTATCGCCATAGGCGCCGCCAACATGTATGTTTATTTTGTGCCAGTGCGTGGCCGGCAGGCCCATCAGGTCAAAAATCTGCGAGTGCGTTTCCAGGTCTTTAATGGTATTGGTAAGTGTGGCGCCGCTGCCTGCCAGTTTATTAAAAGGGCCGGGATGCGCCGATATGCGCATGCTGTGTCGGCCCACCGCTTCCAGCGTTTCGCGTATTTCGGCAAAGTCGGGCAGGCTTTCTAGCTTGTACTCCGATGCCCAGGGAAAAAGGTCTGACGTTACTCTAAAAACCTGTATGCCGTTGGCCACGTTCCATTCTACGATCTGCAGCAGCGCCTGCACATTTTGCAGCGCCAGTTGGGATGCGTACTGAATGCCTTTTTCCAGGTAGGTGCGGCGTATCATGCCACGGTTGGTAGTAATACCCTTTTCACCCAAAGTAATATTTATGCAGGCATAGCCTAGGTTCACCATTATGTTCTATTTAAAAACGTCTCAAATTCCTTTTGAGAAATAGAGAACAAATGGCACGCCTAAATGTTGCAGAAAGAGAAAACGTCTCTTTTCCCTTTTAATAAAAACCTAAATACCAGCCCCGATTTTTGCCGAACTTGTGCCCCTTACAATGAAAGCATTCCATTTTTTTAAAAGCCTGGGCTACCTGCTTTTTTTAAACGTGCTCATCAAACCCGTATGGATATTTGGTGTGGACCGGCAGATGCAAAACGTAGTAGGCCCAGAGGTGTATGGTGAATACTTTGCGCTGTTGGGCCTTACTTATGTACTTTCTTTTTTTGCAGATGCGGGCCTTACGCAAATGGTGAACCGGCAGGTAGCTGCAGGCGAGCGCTTTGCGGGCGCACAACTGCTGCGCGTGAAGCTGGCCCTGCTGGTTGCCTACACTTTACTGGTGGTGGTGGTAGCGTATGCAAGCGGCATTACAGATTGGTCGCTGCTGCTGCCCATTATTTTTATACAGGCACTTACTTCTTTCTATGTTTTTCTGCGGCACCTCGTTACGGCACACCAGTTGTTTACTACCGATGCCTGGCTTTCGGTGATAGATAAGCTGCTGATGCTGATTATTTTTCTGCCGCTGCTGTACACTTCTTTTGTAGCTGTATCCGTTTCTATTTATACTTTTTTATATGGACAACTGGCCTGCACCGCTACCGCTATTACAGTTGCATTATTTATTATTTACAACAAAGGCCTGCTGAAGAACAAGTCTGCGCAAACCTTGCCTGTTGCTTTTAAAGCTGTTTTGCCTTTTGCGCTGATTATTTTATTGATGTCGGCGCACAACCGGCTGGATGCTTTTTTGCTGCACCGGCTGCACCCCGATGGTGCTTACCAGGCAGGCCTGTACGCCGCGGCTTACCGCCTGCTGGATGCAGGTAATATGATTGGTTTTTTAACGGCTTCTTTCCTGGTGCCTTTTATTGCAAAGAATTTGGGTCACAAAAAATTGCTGCAAGCTGTAGTGCTCCTTTCGCGGTTGGTGTTGCTGCTGGCAGCTGGTGTGGCGGCTGCAGCCGTAGTGGTATTTGCAGCAGAAACAAAGGAGCTCTTATATCCTGCCTTGCCCCTTCAGGCGGCACCTGTTTTGCAGGCCTGCATTTCTGTATTGCCGGCTTACCTGCTGCTGCATGTGTATGGTTCGGCATTAACGGCGGCTGCACATTTAAAACCTCTTATTTTCCTTTTGGCCGCAGCTTTTGCATTGAACCTGCTGCTCAACATTTGGCTCATTCCGGTATATGGTGCGCTGGGTTGTTGCGTAGCAGCATTAGTCAGCCAGTATGCGGCGGCGCTGAGTAGCTTTGTATTGGCTTCGCAACGCTTGCAGTTATCTTTTGGCGCCGGTTCTTTTGCAGTGGCCCTATTGGTTATTGTGGCAGCAACAGGCTTGTTTTGGGCCGGCCGGCAAAACGTCTTAAATCCCTTTTGGCTCCTTTTGATTGGTGCAGCCGGTACAGTGCTGCTGCTATTGGCGTATATTCCGTTTTTGAAAAAACAATTTGTTTCATTTCGTTAACTTCCTTGCATGCCCGACCTGATTGCGATTATACAAAAATGGTGGAAGCGCATGGCCGCCATTACCATTGCTGCTTTAGTGATAGCGGCCGTTATATTATTGATACTTCCCAAAAAATACCTTTCTACCACCACCGCGTTGCCGGCCAACAGTCTGGTTACCGACAAAGGCGCCGTGTTTGGCAGCAGCCTGCAGGAGCTTTATTCCAGCCTTGGCTCGCCCGACGAGCTGGACCGATTTTTGGGCACTGCGCAATTGGATACCATTTACATTGCCGTAGCGCAGGCGCACAACCTGCAGCAACATTATAACGTTCAACAAAACGTCCATGCGCTTTACAATGCAGCGCTGAAATTGAAAAAAGAAACTGACATTGAACGTACCGAATTTGGTGAGCTGCAAATAAAAGTGTGGGATAAAGACCGCGACAAAGCAGCACAACTGGCTAATGAACTGATGGAAAGGCTGCAGCTGCTGCACCAGCAATTGCAAAGCAGGAGCAATGCACTGGTGCTGCAAAAGCTGAAAGATGCCTATGCGGGCTTCAGTACTTCAGATTCATCTTTTGCAAACAATACAAGCAATCAACAGGCTGCCGAATACGAAAAACTAATTGCGCAATACACACTGATGGTAAATACCAACCCGCCGGCATTATTAGTAGTAGAAAGTGCACGGCCTGCATTAACGGCTGACAAACCTTATGTGTGGCCAACGCTGCTGCTTACCTTTTTTGCAGCGCTGCTGTTTTCTTTATTGCTGGTTGTTTTGCTGGAAGCGCGCACAAATGCCCATGTTTAAAAAAGCTTTCGATATTACCTTTTTTTTTACTGTTGCTGTTATTTTTTTAGCGGTAGCAGCAGTGGCTGTAGCCATTCAGCAAATGTGGCTGCTGCTGTTACCTCTTGTATTGGTTGCCACTTTTTTTTTACTGCAAAAGCCGGTGCTGCTTTTTTATATACTGGTAGCCTCTATTCCCTGGTCTATTGAGTATAATTTTTCGGGCAGCCTGGGTACCGACCTGCCCGATGAGCTACTAATGCTACTGGCCGCTTTTGCAACCATTCTTTTATTGTTGTACCGGCAGCCTGCAGGCTATAAAAAGTGGTTGCTGCATCCAATAACAATTGTGTTGCTGTTGCAAACTGTATGGATCATCATCGCCGTTGTTACATCAACACATCCATTAATTTCCGTTAAGTTTTTATTGGCTAAAAGCTGGTACCTGCTTTCGTTTTTTTTGCTGCCCCTGCTGCTTATGCAAAACAGTATTGCATGGAAAAGAGTATCCTTAATATTAACGCTTTCTATGCTGGCGGTAACCAGTGTTTCGGTGCTGCGGCACGCGGGTTATGGCTTTACGTTTGCCGATGTCAATAAAAGTCTTTCACCGTTTTTTAGAAATCATGTAAATTATTCCGCACTGCTGGTTTGCACCATTCCTTTGTTAGTTGCATTTATTTATCATGCGGGGCAAAAGGGAAAAAAGACGTTTTTTATTTTGATTTTATTGATTGCTTTGGTGGCGTTGTACCTGTCGTATGCGCGTGGTGCCTGGCTGGCTTTGATGGTAGGCATTGTGGCTTACTGGTTATTAAAAAAAAGGCTGCTGCCACATGCATTTTTATTGACCATGATGATAGCAATTGCAAGTGTTTTGTGGCTGCAGCATAACAACCGTTACCTGGCTTATGCACACGATTTTAATACCACTGTTTTTCATACCGATTTTAAACAACATTTGGTAGCTACTTACCAACTTAAAGATGTTTCTACGGCCGAACGTTTTTACCGCTGGGTGGCCGGCGTGCGCATGGCTGACGAGCGCTGGCAGACCGGCTTTGGACCCAACACTTTTTACCAAAATTATAAGCGGCATACCATACCAGCCTTTAAAACCTGGGTGAGCAACAATCCCGAAAAGTCTACCGTGCACAATTATTTTTTGCTGACGATTATTGAGCAGGGTGTGATTGGTTTTTTGCTGCTGCTTTTTCTTTTGGGTTATGCTTTTTATACGGCTCAAAAATTATACAACCAAACTACTAACCGCTTCTGGAAAGTTGGCGCCGCCTGCATAGCCGTGATACTGGCCATGATCTGCACCGTTAACTTTTTGAGCGACCTGATTGAAACCGATAAAGTGGGTTCTGTTTTTTATATGTGCCTTAGCTTTTTGGTGGTGGCGCAACTGCAGCTTGTAAAAAACCAAAAGGAAAAAGGGACGTTTTAAATTAGTTAATCAATGAATGGGTTTGTTAGTTAATTTGTTAAAAGGAAAAACAGACGTTTTACTTCAGTTTTCTGCCCTTCCAGTTATACTTACCCAACTGGCTGAGAAGGCCAACAGAAATGGTGTACAAAATGTGCAGTGGCTGCAGCAGCGGAAAGTATTTCATCAACTTTTGTTCAGCATAAAACTTAGCTACTGCATTTACAAAAGGCCACTCAATGATTGTTTTCAGCAGAAGATATCCACCCATTACATACAGGTAAAAAAGGTTGAAAAAAGAGGCAACAAGCAACACAACAAAAAGGCAGTTGAAAAGGTAAACAAACAGCAATACATATAGCACCGCTTTGTCATCGTAATAAGCTGTTTTGCTGGCCCAACGGCGGCGCTGCATTACAAAATCTTTCCAGGTGGCCATGGGCTGTGTGCTGACAATAGCTTGTGGATGCTTTAAATAAAAAACTTGCGCCGGATGTTTCTTTTTTATTTTATGCATCAGCAGCATATCATCACCTGAGGCTACTTTGTCAATGCCGGCAAAACCATCCACTTCTTCAAAGGCCTGTTTGGTATAAGACAGGTTAGCGCCGTTGCACATGCTGTGAAAACCGGCCTGTACCGATGCCGCCGTAATGCCCTGCAACGTTAAAAAATCAAGCGACTGAAAGATTTGCAACAGACTGTTATCATGCGCAAACTTTACGGGCGCTGCAATAAATACCGCACCCTTTTGCAGGTGAAATTGTGCCATTAAATAAAGCCACTGCGGCTGCGGCAAGCAGTCGGCATCGGTAACCACCACAAGGCTTCCGCGCGCCGCTTTTACACCCGCTTCCACTGCTTTCTTTTTTGATGATAAAGCAGGATCAATATTAGGTTGAATAAAACGGATATTTCCGGAAAAGGAATTGGAGACGTTTGCCGTTCTGTCGGTTGAAAAATCATCTACCACCACCACTTCAAAGTTTTCAGGCGGATAAGTTTGGGCTTGCAATGCTTTTAATAAATGCGGCAATGTAGCTTCTTCATTTCGTGCGGCGATGACAACCGATATAAAAGGAAAATGAGACGTTTGCTGCGCAGGCTGGTAAAGGGGTAACCGCCGCCAATGATGCCTGTAATAACCAATCAGCACCGCGTAGGCAGCCAGCATAAAAAAGGTTATCATCCCTAATACCATAGCGCCAAAGCTAACATCAAAATATTTTTTGGAGAAAGTAGGCCTTTTTAAAGAAAATGATTAAATTTACTTAGTTGCATAAACAACTATATGCCAAACAACCATTTTAAAAAAGGAGAACTTTACAGCTTTATTTCGGGCAAAGCTTCAATAGCCATTGCACGCCGGCTGCAAAAGAAGTTCAATGCATCGGGGCTCAACCTTACCATTGAGCAATGGAGCATTTTGTACCACCTGTGGAAGGAAGATGGTAAAAGCCAGCAGGAGTTGTGCAATGCCACCTTTAGAGATAAACCCAGCATCACGCGGCTGGTGGACAACCTGGAAAAACTGAACCTGGTGAAGCGCGTGGCCGACGAGCGCGACCGCCGCATTAATAAAGTGTATTTAACCAAGGGTGCGCACAAACTGCAGGAAGAAACCATGCAGCTGGCCGACGAAACGCTGAACGAAGCACTGGTAGGCGTGCCGCCCGAACACATTAACCTGTGCAAAGCCGTACTGCAGAAAGTGTACGATAATGTGGTGAATAGTGAATAAGTAAAACGAGAAACAGCGGACGTAAGATTATAGCGAAAACGTCCGTTTTTCCTTTTGACTTGTGAGCAAGTGAGCATTTGTATGCGTGAACAAAACTTTAAACCTTAAACTTCAAACCCGTCAACACATCATGAGCACAACACCTACCACAACAACCCTGAAAGGTGGCGAATGGCTGATAAAAGAAAGCAGCCCGCACGAAACCTTTATTCCGGAAAACTTTTCCGAAGAGCAGAAAATGATCCGCGACATGTGCGAACAATTTTTACGCACCGAGGTAATGCCAGTGGTGGAGCGGCTCGATAAACACGAAGAAGGCCTGATGCGCCGCCTGGTAGAAAAAGCCGGCGAACAGGGGCTGCTGGCAGCCTCCTTCCCCGAAGAATATAGCGGCCTGGGTAAAGACTTTATAACTTCTACCATCATCAACGATTACCTGGGTGCCGGTCACTCGTTTTCCGTGGCTGTAGCCGCGCACACCGGCATTGGCACACTGCCCATTTTATACTTTGGTACCGACGAACAAAAGCAGAAATACATTCCCAAACTGATAACCGGCGAGTGGGTAGGTGCATACGGATTAACAGAACCCAACAGCGGATCGGATGCGCTGAGTGCCAAAACCACTGCACGCCTGAGTGAAGACGGCAAACATTATTTGCTGAACGGGCAAAAAGTGTGGATCACCAACGGTGGCTTTGCAGATGTGTTTACCGTGTTTGCCAAAGTGGATGGCGACAAGTTCACCGCTTTTATTGTGGAGCGCGGCATGGAAGGTTTTACCAATGGCCCCGAAGAAGACAAGATGGGCATTAAAGGTTCGTCCACTGTGCAGCTCTATTTTCAGGATGCAAAAGTGCCGGTGGAGAATGTGCTGGGCGAAATTGGCAAAGGCCATAAGATAGCTTTCAATATTTTAAACATTGGCCGCTTAAAATTATGCGCAGCAACCGTGGGCGGTTCTAAATACTCTGTTGATGCATCAATAGAATATGCTAAAACGCGCGAGCAGTTTAAGCAGCCTATTGCCAATTTTGGTGCCATCAAGCACAAGCTGGCCGAAATGGTCATTAAAGTGTACGCTGCTGAAAGTGCGCTGTACCGCACCGCGCAGTGGATTGCCGAAAAGGAAGAAGAACTAACAGCCGAAGGCAAACCGTTTAATGAAGCCCTGTTGGGCGCTGCCGAAGAATACGCTATTGAGTGTGCCATATTGAAAGTGTGTGGTTCCGAAGCACTCGATTACGTGGTGGACGAAGGTGTGCAGATACATGGCGGCAATGGCTTTAGCGCGGAGTACAATATTTCGCGGGCGTACCGCGACAGCCGCATCAACCGCATATTTGAAGGCACAAATGAAATCAACCGTTTGCTGACGGTAGACATGACTTTGAAACGCGCCATGCAAGGGCGGCTGAACCTGATGGGCGCTGCCATGAAAGTGCAGGGCGAACTCATGAGCATTCCCGACTTTGGCAATGGAGAAGAAACACCTTATGCAGAAGAAAAAAAGCTGGTGGAAAGCTTTAAAAAAGCCGTGCTGATGACCGCTGGTGCCGCTGCGCAAAAGCTGATGATGAAACTGGAAAGCGAGCAGGAAGTGCTGATGAACATTGCCGATATGGCCATTGAAACTTTTGTAGCTGAAAGCCTGTTGCTGCGCGTAATGAAGCTGAACGAAAGCGGTGAGCAAAACCTGCATAAAGACATGCTCAATTGCTACCTGTACGATACCGCCGACCGCATGGCCAAGTATGGTAAAGATGCCATCAATGCGTTTGCCGATGGCGATGAGCAGCGCATGATGCTGATGGGCATTAAACGTTTTACCAAAGCGCAATCTTTTAACAGCAAAGAAGCGCGCCGCCGCATTGCCGATGCCATGATTGATGCCGGCAAATATCCTTTCTAAGCTTAAAAGGAAAAAGAGACGTTTTTATACAACACCGGTTTTATCGCCGGTGTTTTTTTACGCTGTAGGAAATGAAAAGGAAAATTTAATAACTTGGTTTAGTATTCAATCAATACTTTCTGATGAAAAAAGAAAAATAATGAAAGAAAGTGATAGCGTTAAAAGCATAAACAAAACTTTGCAGCAATTCCGGTTTAAAATTTACAGGGAACGAAAGTTTCTAAAGAAATTTTATACCCCATTCTGGCTGGAGCAGCTAACAAAAACACAGTTGATAGCTACAATTTTACTTTGGCTTATTGCGGTTATTATTTTGCTGATGAATAAGAAGGCTCTCCATGCAACTGGCTTCTACTTTCTGCTCGCCACATCTACCATTGTAGTGATGGCCCACTGTATTGTTTATTTTAAATCCAAAAGGAAAAAGAGACGTTTTTTGTAACCAACTTTTGTACTACTATTTTTCTTCTGTTGCGTCGCACACTTGTACTGCAGCAACGCTATGCAGCCAATAATTCAACATTACTAAACGTCTGTTTTTCCTTTTAACTTTTGAATAAAAAATCAACTTTCACCTGCCGCCGCCATTTTTCATTTTACATTTTGCATTTTTCATTTTTATCTTCCCTGTATGAAATGGCTTTTGTTCTTAACCATCTTAATTGCTTCTTTCAACAGCAACGCACAACAAATAATTTATGGCCGCACTACGGGTCAGCTGCCTTACATAGAGTACGGCCTTGGAGATGACAGACTTGGCGGTGCTAAAATGGGTTACCTCGATACCGGCGTATTAATGCAGGTGGTAGATTCATTCAACAACGATTATAAAGTACAACTGTCGGCGCAGCATGCGGCTTACCTACCCAAGCGCAATTTTATACTGGATACGGCGTACAAACCATTACCTCTAATGGTGTCTTCTTCCTTTCGTGTTTGGGGCGATGACCGCTACGATTATGTTTCCATTGCACTGCCCGAGCGGCTACCTTACAAAAGTGTGCAGCAGATAAATCCTTCTCGAATTGTAATTGACATTTATGGCGCCACCACCAACACCAACTGGATCACGCAACTGAAAACCGCAAAAGAAGTTAAGAACATCTGGTACGAGCAACCCGAAGATGATGTGCTGCGTGTGTTGATTGAACTAAAGCACCAGCAACACTGGGGCTATTTCGTTTACTACACCAAAAATGCACTGCAGGTACGCATCAAGCGGCAGCCCGAAAAACTGAAAATAAAAGATTTGGTGATTGCGGTAGATGCGGGCCATGGCGGACCGGGCAGCACCGGTGCGCGCGGCATCAATAGTGGTATTTTGGAAAAAGATTATACGCTGAAAATGGCGCAGCAGCTGCAGAAAAAACTGCAACGCAAAGGCGCTACCGTGTACATGACGCGCACCGACGACAGTGATGTAAGCATGATAGACCGCACGCTGGCCTTGCGCCAGCAAGACCCGCACCTGATGATTTCTATTCACCTCAATTCTTCGGGCAATGCGGCGGCTAAAGGCACCAGCACGTATTACCGCTACATCGGCTTCCGCCCGCTGTCGCAAACCATATTAGATCGCATGCTCGATTTGGGCCTGCACAACTTTGGCAACATCGGTGCTTTCAACTTTTCGTTAAGCGGCCCTACCGAGTATCCCAATTGCCTGGTGGAAGTAGCTTTTTTAAGCAATGCTGAAGATGAAAAGCGCATACTGGATGAAGCGTTTCAGGAAGATGTAGCCGACCAGATTTATAAAGGCATCAATGATTGGCTGAAAAAGATGAAATGACGTTATAATGATTAATGTAAAATGAAAAATGTAAAAGGAAAAAGAGACGTTTATTGAAGACGTGAAAAGTGAATAAGGAGAGAATGATTATTGTTCAAGATTAAAAGGAAGGCGAGACGTTTTGACGATGCGGTTGCTGCAGCCCGAACGGAGCGTCGCAAGGAACGATTCATCAGGGTACAAATGCCGGTAACAAAAATATTTAAAAGGAAAATCAGACGTTTTGTATTTGGCTGTTTGCCATGAACTATGATCTATGAACTTTTAAAAGGAAAAGTAGACGTTTTCTGCAATTATTCATTCGTAATACAATTAAAAGGCAGCCATTTGCAGGCTGCCTTTTATCAAACAAACGCTACCAATAAAAACAGCGTTTACTGTGGGTTGCTTACCAGGCTGGCGCCTTTATCTTGCTTGGTCAGCAGGGCGGTTTCCTGCGGCGAAAGCGGTGCCGGCACGCGGTTGCTCACCGGCGGCGTCGATTTGAGGTAAGCATAAATGGCTTTCAGGTCATCTTCTTTCATTTTGGCCAGGTTAAACCAAGGCATGGGTGGCAGTATAGGGCGGCCGTTGGGCTGGCCCAGGTGCTTGCCGGTGCGCATGGCTTTTATAAAAGCTTCTTCGCCCCAGGCGCCAATGCCGGTGGCCGAGTCGGAGGTGAGGTTGGCAGGGTAAGAAACACCCCAGGGGCCAACAAAGGCGGTGAGGTCGGGCGAGAGCAGCGCCCAGTTGCCAGGCTGCAGCACTTTTACATCAATAGGTGGCAGCGGCGTGCCAGCCAGGCGACCGGCCAGCCATTTGGTACTGTCGTCCACAGGGCCTTGCGGCGTCATAATTTTAGGCGTGTGGCAATCGTGGCAGCCGCCTACCAGTATCAGGTAGCGGCCATGTTCTATCTGGTCTTCTGTTTCCTGCTGGCGCACTTGTGTAATGTTGGTTTCTTTGGCAGAAGGCTCGGCGTTGTTGCAGGCAAGGAGTGCAGCCATGCCTGCAATAGCAGCACCTGCCACTTTGGTAAAGGTGAAGTAGTGCATATGTTTTGGTTTTTGGTAGGTGAAAGCACGTATGTATGCACTAGTAATTTACACTTATTTTATCAAATGCAGGTAGATTGCTTTTTTTTAAAAGTGTAGGGAACGGGTTTAAAATAAAGGTTCTTGCAGTAAGGGTGTTGTTTGATGAAATGTCTGATGAAGTACAAAAACGTCTCTTTTTCCTTTTGCCATTTCAGGCAAAAACATTAGGATGATGCAGAGAAAGAAATGGCTCCTTTTCCTTTTAAAGGTTCAAATTTTTCATTCTGCTTAAAACGTCTGTTTTCTTTTTAAAGACCTTACTCCAGCCTTGTAGCGCTAAAGGTGTCGCCCTGGCTAAGGTCGCCGGAGGTAAAGCCTTTGTTGAACCAGTACATGCGCTGGCGGCTGGTGCCGTGGGTAAAACTTTCGGGGCTTACGCGGCCGGTGGCTTCGCGCTGCAGGCGGTCGTCGCCAATAGCGTTGGCCGCGTTCATGGCTTCTTCATAGTCGCCCTGCTCCAGCACATCGAGCCCTTCGGCTGTTTTTCTGTTGCGCATATAGTGTGCCCACACGCCGGCCAAAAAGTCGGCCTGCAGTTCCATACGCACCGAGTACTGGTTATATTCCTCCTGGCTTACGCGGCCGCGCAGCTGCGCCATTTTTTGCGAGGTACCCATCAGGGTTTGAATGTGGTGACCCACCTCGTGCGCTACCACGTAGGCCATGGCAAAATCGCCGGGTGCACCAAAGCGGTCCTGCAGTTCCTGATAAAAAGAAAGATCGATGTATAATTGCTGGTCGGCCGGGCAATAAAACGGACCCGATTGCGAGGAAGCAGTGCCACAACCCGACTGCACCGCATCTCTAAAAAGCACCAGCGTAGGCTCGGGGTAATCCTGCCTATACTGCCGCCGAAACTGCTCGTTCCACACATCTTCGGTATGTGCCAGCACGGTTCTTACAAATGCGGCGCGCTGGTCTTCGGCGGCCTGCTCCTGCGGGCTTAGCTGCCGGCCTTGCGTGGTACCGCTGCCGGGCAGCGGCATTTGCGATACATCGCCCTC
>CBDTUH010000031.1:0-17290 GCA_965363375.1 uncultured bacterium | reverse complement strand
GGCCAGGTTGCTACAAAAGGAAAATACAAGGATGGTGAAAAATGGGGTTCCTGGAAGCATTATAATATTGATGGTAAAGTATGGAAAGAAGAAACGTACATCAATGGACAAAGGGAAGGCAAAGCCTTTTACTTTTACCCCAGCGGTAAAGTGGAACGTGAAATAGAATACGCAGAAGGAAGCCTGAACGGCACCTATAAACGTTTTGCTGAAGACGGACAACTGGCCCTTATACTTTATTATAAAGATGGAGAAAATACAGGTTATTCTTATTTAGGAAAAGATGGTCAATTGGTGCCATTCAGGCCGTTAACCGGTGGCAACGGTAAGGTGGTAAGCTATTACAGTAATGGCAGCATTTCTTCTGAAATGGAGTATGAAGGGAGCAGCCTTATTGGCAGTTATAAACTTTATTTCCCCAATGGCAAGCTTTATTACAGTACAGATGAAACGTATAGCTTAACGCATGGAAAGTTAAAAGAGTTTTATGCCAATGGCAATTTGAGAAAAGAATACAACTATTCCTGGAACAACGAGGACGGACCTTATAAAGAGTATCATGAAAACGGTAAGATAAAAGAAGAAGGATTCTATTATAATGGCTTTATTCATGGGGAAGTTATAATCTATGATGCAGCAGGTAAACCTGATGGTATCAAGCAATACTATTTTGGAACCCTATTGAAAGTAAATCCCTGATGTATAAACTAATAATTACCAGCTTTATTGCAATCGTTCTCTGCATGACAGAAACAGCGGCACAACCCGAAGCAGAACTCAAAAAAACCTTTCCGGATGCCGAAGCTGTTTTTACCAGGCTTGACCGCCATGTAAATATTGAGCTGGATAAAGAAGGAAAAGTACAGGCAAGCACCCAATATTCGGAAAGTATTACCTACCTGACAGAGAATGCCGTGAACATGCTAAGTAGAGGCCGCATTTACCACAGTAGCTTTAATGAGTTGAAGGACTGGCAGGCTTATACCCAATCCGGCAATAAAAAGGTGAAGGTTACCAACATTACCACCAACAGCAGTACGCAGGATTATATTTTTTACGACGATGGTAAAAGCACCAATTTTGATTTTGCCGGCAGTAATAAAGGATCCAGCCGGCATATAGAATACCAGTTGCAACACAGCGATGCACACCTATTGTCACCACATTACTTCGACCGTTATTTCCCGGTACTACGTGGCGAACTGCGCGTAACGTTTCCTTCGGCAATAAAAATGAAATATGTAATAAAAGGGGAACAGGCTGATAAAGTGAAATTCAGTGAAAGCCGCAAAAAGGATAAAGTAACCTATACATTCAGCGTTGAAAATTATACAGGTATACCTGACTATCCCGATGCTCCGGACGATTCCTATTATTCCACGCATGTCGTTTTCTTTATTGATGAAATAGTACAGAATGGAACGGCCAGAAAATTCCTTTCCTCCCCTGCCGACCTCTACCAATACAATTACAATTTTATAAGCCATATAAATAAAGAAAGCAGTAAGGAGTTAAAAGAGCTAACCGATTCATTGATCCGCAATGCGGCAAACGACCGTGAAAAGACCGCCAGTATTTACAGATGGGTACAGAAAAATATCAAATACGTAGCATTTGAAGACGGCCTTGAAGGGTTTATACCGCGAGAAGCCAACCTTGTGTGCAGCCGAAAATATGGTGATTGTAAGGATATGGCCAGTATATTAACTGCCATGCTGCGCCATGCAGGACTGGAGGCTAACTTTACCTGGATAGGTACGCGCGACCTGCCCTATAACTACACCGAAACGCCACTGCCCATTGTAGACAATCATATGATCTGTGTAGTAAAACTCGATGGTGAATATATTTTCCTGGACGGTACGGACGAAGGTTGCATATATGGCTTGCCGCCGTACAACCTTCAGGGTAAGCAGGCCCTGATGGCTATCAACGAAAAAGAATTCAAGATATTAACCGTGCCTGTGATTGATAAAAGCGAAAACAGGCTTATCGATACTACTTTCCTGGAAGTAAATGGCAGGGATTTAAAAGGAAAAATAAAGGTTTTAATGAATGGATACTGGGCTTCATCATTATATAGCGCCACACACTACCGGAGCCAAAAGGAAAATGAGACGTATTTGAAAAACCGTTTTCAAAGAGGAAACAACAAGATACGATTTAGCAACTGGCAGCTCCATATTGCACCGGACCGCAATACAGCCTTGATTACGGCTGATTTTGAACTGCCAGACTTTGCTAGTTTTTCAGGGGAAGAAATGTATATGAACCTGAATCTTTTTAAATGGTATGAACACCAGGAAATAGATTTCCCAAAAAGGAAAAGCCCAATTGAACACAGTTATTTAGAACAAAGCTCCTATACAACCGTTCTAAACCTGCCGGAAGGTTACGAGGCAAGCTATTTGCCGCAAAGCCATCAATATAAAAACGACGTATGGGGTTATAACCTCCAATATAAACAAAAAGACAGGCAGGTTATTTTTTCACAACAGTTCGATACGGACTACCTGATGCTTTACCCCAACCAGTTTGAACAATGGAATAAAGTATTGGAGCAGCTCTTCCCGCAATACAAACAAACAATTGTCATTTCTAAAAAATAATCCATGCGCAGCATTCTTTTCATTTGTATCCTGTTTACCTGCAAGCTTTCTTTTGCACAGCAAAATATTGACCCCATTCAATGGGCTTCCAATCCTAAAATACTTACGGTAGATAACCGCTATGCTGATGCAGGTGCCGTATATATTCTTGATAAAAGACAAATAGAATACAGTATTGAAAAGGAAGGATTTTTTACTTACCGTTCTGTTCACCGCATCGTTCACATAAATAATGATAAGGGTATTGAAATGTTCAACAAGGTATACCTCCCTTTTAACGAAGGACTGGAAATGGTGGAGGTAAAAGCCCGAACCATTTTACCAAACGGAAAAGTGATTGAACTGAATAAGAATAACATTAAAGAAATAAAGGACGAAGAAGGTAACGCCTATAAGATATTTGCACTTGATGGCTTAACTAAAAATTGCCAGGTAGAATACATTTATACCTTGAAAAAATACCCTTCATTTTTTGGTACGGATATTTACACAACCGGCACACCAACTATAAACGCGCAATGGCGCCTGGTAGCACCTGCACACCTGCAGTTTGAGGCCAAAAGCTATAATAACTTTGGTGAAAGCAAAGACAGCACGGCAAATGATAAGGCCTACCTATCCATTGCTGCCAACAATATTAAGGAGGCGGCAGATGAAAAATACTCCATGTACCAGGCCAGCCTGAAACGTGTGGAATATAAACTCTCCTTCAATAAAGCAAAGAATGCAACAGAGCGCCTTTTCACCTGGAACGAACTGGCACAGAAAGTGCAGGCAGCTTATGCGCTTAACAATGATAAAGAGCAGAAGAAAATGAAAGACCTGCTGAAAGAAGCAAGCGTGGATATACAGGCTGCCGAATTAGAGAAAATTAAAGGAATAGAGAAATATATTAAAAAGAATTTTATTCCACGCGACGATATTTCTGTAGACGATGCAGATGATATGCTAAAAGCCATTAAGACAAAAGTGATGAGCGAAAGGGCTTATGGAAAGCTGTTTGCAGGAATGCTCAAAAGCGCGGGCGTTGATTATCAGTTAGTACTCACCGGCGACAGAACGGATTACACCATAGATCCTGTATTCGAGAATTGGAACAATGCTAAAAACCTCTTGGTTTACTTTCCCGAAACCGGCAAGTATCTGGCCCCAACCGAAGTGGAATACCGGTATCCCTGGGTTCCTCCTTTTTGGGCCGGTACTAATGGCTTGTTTAGTGTAACCACAACCATAGGCAATTTCACAACAGCATTGGCTGAAGTCAAGAACATTGACCTGGAAGAATATAAGCATAGTTTTTCCAATATGGATGTTCAGGTAAAACTAGATAAAGACGATGCGCTAATGCTGGATATAAAACAGATTTATGGTGGCTACACCGCGGTTAACTACAAAGCCCCATTTGTATTCTATCCTGCTGATGAACAAAATAAAGCACTGAAGGAGATGGTCAAGTTCAGTACCAACTCTGAAAACATGCTGTCGCATAAATTGGAAAATGCACAACTGGACTTGGATGACCCCTATAAACCTTTTGTAATACAAGCAAAGGTTCGATCTACGCAGATGGTGGAACGTGCCGGCAACAAATACCTGTTGAAAATAGGCAATCTGATAGGTGAACAAGCCGAACTCTATGATACCAAACCAAGGGAAACAGAGATTGATGTTTACTACCCACACGCCCTAGTGCGCAATATTGAAATTGAAATTCCGGAAGGTTATGAAATAAAAAACCTGAACGACCTGAAATTTAATGAAGTGTATAAGGAAGCTGAAAATGTTACCATGGGATTTACCTGCACATATGAAAAGACAGGCAATAAAGTTAAAATCAGGATACAGGAAGATTATAAGAACATGTTTTACCCAGTACAGCATTATGATGCGTTTAAAAAAGTGATTAATGCAGCTGCCGATTTCAACAAAGTGGTATTGATCATGGATAAGAAAGATTAAAAAAAAAAATAGAAGATTAAAAAAAGCCGGAAATTCATCCGGCTTTTTTTAATTCATTTACACCGCATCTACATCCGGCACCACCAAAACCTTTTTAAAACGTTTTTCCGCATGCAGTTTTACACAACCTTTTAATACATCTTTCTTGCATTGACTGATTAAGTTGGCATCACGTGGCAGTTTTAGCAACAGTTCCATCAGGTACATATTGCGCACGCGGTTGATCACCGGTTCTGCTGGGCCTACCATATATTGACCGTAGACAGTTTGTAAATTGTTGCAGAAGAAATGAGCGGCATCTGTCACCACATCCCGCTGCTTGTCTTTAAAAGTAATATGTATGATGCGTGAATATGGCGGGTAAAAAAACTGCCGCCGCTTCTCAATTTCTTCGTTATACATGCCCCTGTAATCATGATTGGCCACATGTTGCAGCACAGGGTGCCGCGGGTTGGCCGTTTGTATCATCACCACGCCCGTACCGTCTTTACGCCCGGCACGGCCGCTCACCTGCTCCATCAGCTGAAAGGCGCGCTCATTTACCCGGAAGTCAGCAAACGACAAAAGCGCATCGGCATCCAATATACCCACCAGCTCCACATTTTCAAAGTCAAGGCCTTTTACCACCATTTGCGTGCCCACCAGCACATCTATTTTTTTCTGCTCAAATTGTTGTATCAGCACATCGTGTGCATTTTTGTTTCGGATGGTATCAAAGTCCATACGCGACACTTTAAGCCCATCCCATTCTGATTGCAGCACTTCTTCTATCCTTTCAGTACCAAAGTTCTTTTGCATCAATTTATCGCTTCCGCAGGCCTGGCATGTAGTTACGGGTGGATAAATATTGCCACAGTAATGACATTTCAGTTTATTGGAAAATTTATGATAGGTCAGGGACACATCACAGTTCTTGCATTTCGCTATCCATCCACACACTCCACATATCTGGTAAGGTGTGTAGCCACGCCGGTTCTGAAACAAAATCACCTGCTTTCCCTTTTCCACCGTGGCCTTCATGGCATCCAGCAGTTCCGGCGACAGCATGATTTTTTCTCCCTGTTTTTTTGGCAGCATGCGCGTATCCACCATTTTAATATCGGGCAGTTTTACTTCTCGGTAGCGTTCCATTATTTCTACCAGGCCGTATTTACCGGTTTTAGCATTGTGGTAGGTTTCCAAAGCAGGGGTGGCGCTGCCCAGCAATACTTTGGCGCCCATCAGCGAGGCCATATAAATGGCGGCATCGCGACCATGATAGCGTGGCGCCGGGTCGTGTTGTTTGTACGAGGTATCGTGCTCTTCGTCACAAATAATAAAGCCAAGATCTTGGTATGGCAAAAAAAGCGACGAGCGCGCACCAAGCACTACTTTCATTTCGCCGGTCTTTACCTTGTTCCAGATTTCTACCCTTTCATTTTGACTGAATTTGGAATGATAGATGCCAATGTAGCCGCCAAAATGTTTTTGTAGGCGACGGATGATTTGTGAGGTAAGGGCTATTTCGGGTAGCATGTATAAAACCTGCCTTCCTTGCTTTATGTATTGCTCAATCAGCTTTATATATAAGAGTGTTTTTCCACTGGAGGTAATGCCATGCAACAGGCATACACTTTTATCTTCAAAACATTTCTTTACACCTTGCAACGCTTCTTCCTGCACCGCAGTCAGTTCAAAATCGATTAGCACGTCTTTAGGTGCATACTGAATGCGGTCGATGCTGCGCTTTTCTATGCGAAGAATTTCTTTATCCACCAAACCTTTTAGCTGCGCGTCTGATGCGCCCGATTTTTTCAGCAGTTCTGTTTTGGTTACCTGTCCGCCGGTTTTCATCAGGTGCAGGTAAGCGAGCAGCAGTTCCATTTGCTTGGGTGCGCGGCTCCAGTTGTTCAGCAGTTCTCCCAGCTTTTCCTCATTATCGTATTGCGTATTTAAGATTATGAAAGCTTCTTTCTTGGCGGCATAGGTTTGCTTCAGCGACTCCCACACAAAGCACACCTTTTTGCCGATCAGCCGGTTTACAATCGGGTACACGTGCGACACGTCCAATATCTGCTGCACTTCCGTCAATCGCAGTTCGTGCTTGATCAAAAGCGCCTCGGCCACCAGAAATTCTTCGTTATCCAGATCAGAAAAATCCTCTCCATATTCTTCGTTAAATATCAACACCGTTTCGCTCGAAAGCTTAAAGTGCGCCGGCAAAGCAGCAGCCATTACCTCCCCTTCCGTGCACATATAATAATCGGCCAGCCAGCTCCATAATTGTAATTGGAAAGGCTGAATAACAGGTTCGGCATCCAGCAGGTTCAATATTTCTTTTGCCTCAAAGGAAGTAGGTGCGTCTGCATGCAGCCGCTTTACAATGCCTGCATACTTTTTCGATTTGCCCAGGTTCACTTCTACCCTGCAGCCCACCTGCAGGCTTTCCCTGAATTTTTCGGGAACCTCCCAGGTATAGTTCTTTGGCAGTGCCAGCGGTATAATGATTTCTGCAAACATGCTTCGGGCTCTAAATTAGTGTACCTCTCGGTTTTCGGGCGCATCATTTATCCACGTGGCTCCATATTCGCGCAGTTTAGCATCCATTTGCGCATACACTTTTTGTTTGAGTTTTTCCACTTCTTGCAGCGTATAGCCGGAAACGGAAATCTCTTTCAAAAAAATGCAGCGGTTGGTGCCGGGATTAATCGAAAAAATACTGCTGTAGTGCATGCGGTCGTTAGTATTCAAAAAAAGAACAGGTTTGATAGTCGTGCCGGTTTCTATGGCAACTTTAAAAGCGCCGTCATAAAAGCTTTTGAGCGGCTCCCTGGTCAGGTTAAAAGTACCTTCCGGAAACACCAGCACCGAAATGCCATGACGCAATACAGCCTTTAACTGTTGAACACTTTTAGTACGGTTAGCCGGGCTGCTGCGATCTACCGTAACTATCATATTTTTATAAATAAACCCGAAAATGGGAACCTTTGCAATCTCCACTTTACCCAACGGACGCACGGGCCGACGGAATGTTTTAGGGATCATGGCCGCATCCAGGTAAGAAATATGATTGGCCACAAAAATGTAGGAAGCGCCTTTCGTCAGGGGCTGCTCGTAAATGTTGCGGTGTGGAATGCCGATGAGAAAAAACCAGATATCCGCCCACACTTTGCAGCCTTCGTAAATAAGGTTGCCACCGCGAATGCGACCAAACAGCAGTGCAAAGGCCGCCCACATAAACACAGGAATCATCAGCAGCGCAAACAGCAGGAAAGCATAAATACTATACAGCCAGTGCAACGGCTTAATTATGAAACGTAGTGGCAATTTGCGGCGATTTTTAAAGGCAATATAAACCTCCGAAAGTGAATAATAAAAAATAAAGACAAACCGGCTTGAACAAGAGTTATGACTTGGTGATAAAAGTAATAATTGAAGTATTGGAGAATTGAGTTGACTGGCTAATTGATGAAACGTCTTGTTTTCCTTATAGAAAATTTCAAACCTTTCAATAAATTTCAAAACGTCTCTTTTTCCTTTTAATACCCCAATTAACTAATAAACAGATTACCGGATTAACTAAATTAAAACGTCTCATTTTCCTTTTAAGTCAATCATCTTTCGTCCGAGCAGTTGCAGCTATCCTTTTGCTCCACATCATCTACAGCCAGGATGGTGGTTTTTTTGTCGCACTGCTCAAATACTACCCGCAGGTAGCGCCTACTTTTGGTGCGCGACTGCACTACGTAGGAAGGGCAAGGCCAGCGCCGCCGGTTGCTTTTGTTATAAATAACCATTCCTTTTTGCATAACCTCTTTTACAAGCTGACGGTCAATATTCTTACATTGCAACTGGCAAACCGCATAAGCCGTGTAAGCCATATTTGCCGACCTGTTGAAAGGCTCACGCACACGCGGCTCGCGCCAGCGCAATACCACGGCCAGCAGCAGCAATGCTACTACCAGCAATAAGGTTATTACTACGTTTTTCCCTTTCATTTGCTAAATACGTTTTCAATTTAACCAATTTGCACCGCACGCCCGCTTCCTATTTTAAACCCTAAAAAAGCAGTTGAACCATTACATTTGCATCAACAAAAAAACGATTGCATGAAAAAAGTTGCAGTAATTGGTGCCGGCACCATGGGTAACGGCATTGCTCACGTATTTGCACAGGCCGGCTTTGAGGTTTCGCTGGTCGATGTATCAACCGTACAACTGGAAAAAGCACTTTCCACCATCGGCAAAAACTTTGACCGGCAGATTGCCAAAGGCAGCCTGGAAGCTGCAGTAAAAGAAAACGCACTTCGGAATATCACCACGCATACGTCGCTGGAAGTAGGTGTAAAAGATGTTGACCTGGTGGTGGAAGCCGCTACTGAAAACACCGATCTTAAACTAAAGATCTTTCAACAGATTGACGAATATGCGCCAGCTAATTGTATTTTAGCCAGCAACACATCTTCTATTTCCATCACTAAAATAGCGGCTGTTACAAAGCGCCCGCAGCAGGTGATAGGCATGCACTTTATGAACCCAGTGCCGGTGATGAAGCTGATAGAAATCATTAACGGCTATGCAACTGATAAAAGCGTTTCAGATACAATCGAAGAATTAAGTAAACAACTGGGTAAAATTCCCTGTGTGGTGGCCGATTATCCTGGCTTTGTAGCCAACCGTATTTTAATGCCCATGATCAACGAAGCGATTTATACCTTGTACGAAGGCGTTGCCGGCGTGCAGGAAATAGATACCGTGATGAAGCTGGGTATGGCCCACCCGATGGGGCCGCTGCAGCTGGCCGATTTTATTGGCCTGGATGTGTGCCTCAGCATTCTAAAAGTGTTGCATGATGGTTTTGGCAATCCCAAATACGCGCCTTGTCCCTTGCTGGTAAATATGGTGACGGCGAAAAAACTGGGCGTGAAAACCGGAGAAGGCTTTTACACCTATACAGCCGGCAGCAAAGAGCTGGTGGTAAGCGACAGCTTTCAATAATCAAACAACATCAAACGTCTCTATTCCCTTTTAGTGTAACTTAGGTTAAAAGGAAAAAGAGACGTTTTTTTATTGCCACTGTCATGACCATTATTCAACAAATAAAAAAAGCGCTCGCGGATGTAAGCAACGAGGACAAAGCGCATTTCTTACAAGGTTTTTTTAAAACCGGTAAGGGACAATATGGTGAAGGCGACAACTTCTTAGGTATAACAGTACCCGAGCAGCGGAAAGTAGCGCGTCATTTTTACAAAGCAGCTTCACTAGATGATATACAGGCATTGCTGCAAAGCCCTATTCACGAACAACGGCTAACGGCACTTTTTATGCTGACACTGCAATATCAAAAAGAAAAAAACGAGGCTGCGCAAAAAAACATAGTTGATCTTTATCTGGATAACCTGGCGTATGTCAATAACTGGGACCTGGTAGATAGTTCTGCACCTTATGTATTGGGCGCTTACCTGTACGATAAACCTAAAGACCTGCTGTATAGATTTGCAAAAAGTGACCATTTGTGGAAGCAGCGCATTGCCATAACGTCCACTTTTTATTTTATTAAAAAAGAAGATTATAAAGACGCTCTGGCCATTGCTGAAATATTGCTGCATCACCCCCACGACCTGATACACAAAGCCACCGGCTGGATGCTGCGCGAAGTGGGCAACCGGGATAAGAACGTGGAGATTGATTTTTTGGTGCGTCATTACCATACCATGCCGCGCACCATGCTGCGCTATGCTATAGAAAAGCTGGATGAATCTACAAGACAACAGTTTTTAAAAGGAACCATCTAGCTTTTTACCTGTCGCAGTTCAATACCGTGCGCATCCTGCAATTTTTGCAAAAAAGAAGCTTCTTCCTTTTTAGGTACACCCAGCACCATACGGCAAAACAGCTGCATTTCATTTACCAGCACGGCACAATTGAACCGCTTTACCACCATCATCACATCATTCATCAGCGTATAATCAAACTGCAGCTCGTAGTTTACCAAAACTGGTTTTTGAACAATAGGTATTAGCTGCAACGCCAGTGAAGTGGCTGTTTTGTAAGCGTTAATTAAACCAGGCACACCCAGCAGCGTTCCGCCAAAATAACGTACCACCACTACTGCAGCATTTACTACTTCCTTGCTATCCAGCTGGCCTAAAATTGGCTTACCTGCTGAACCTGCGGGCTCGCCATCATCGCCTGCTCTAAAGTTGTTGCCATCCGTACCAATGCGGTAGGCAAAGCAATGGTGTACGGCCTTGGGATGTTCTTCTTTGAGCGCTTTCCAGCGTTTTTTAAAATCTTCGGGAGTAGCCACCGGAAATGCATATGCAATAAAGCGGCTGCCGCGATCTTTATATTCAGCAAAAGCTTCCTTTTCTATGGTATTGTAAAATTCACGCATGCTGTTTGGCTTTCAGTATTTATTTTATTCTTAAAACGTCTCTTTCCCCTTTTAACTCCGCTTTCATTCAAGATAAGAATTGCTCATATCCTCTTTCTATTTCTAACCGAAAGCTATCAAAGCAATAGCAGCCACGGAAAGTAAAATACCCATCCAGTTTTTGGCAGTCAGTTCTTCTTTAAATAGCAGCCAGGCCGCTACCGAACTGAAAAGCACAATCGCCATATTGTTAATAGGAATAATGGAGGAGCTGCGTCCCGGAAATGTTTTTAACGCTTCTACCAGGCACCAGATGGAAAAATAGTTGGGAATGCCAATGGCAATACCTGCAATAATGCTGCGGACATCCAGCTTTACTTTCTTAGTTATCACCAGGCCAGCTAAAATAAGACATCCAATGATAGCTGCCGTTGCAAACGAAAAGATCAGGTAGGCATTGTTGTTCTCGTCGTTCAGGTAACGTATCTGTACATGATTGACCAATGTATCAATAAACCCGCTGCCAAAAAACAGCAGCGCCGGCATACCAATAATCAGGGCTTTTGAAAGATGCTTGTGCGATGGCGTTTCATTGCCGCTGTGCGGCCAGCAGGTAAGCACTACGCCCGAAAGCGCCAGCATTATGCCCAGCACTTTTAAGGTGGTGGAGGTTTCGTTGTACAGGTAAATGGAAAACAGGAAAGGAATAACCAGCGATAACTTGTTGGCCACCGAGGCTACGGCCACGCCAATTTTTTGGGTGGTATAACCAATCACGTTAAAGATGGAAATAAACAGGCATCCCATCACCAGTGCCCACAAAGCCCAGGGCTGCTGCAGGTTTTCAGCCGTAGCCGGAAAAGAACCATTGACAAATGAACCGGTAATAACGCATGTAACATAGTTGAAAACGATGGCCTGGAAAGCAGGAATGCGAAACCTTTCTATTACTTTAAAGGAAAGCATCAGGTAAGAAGTCAACACCACAGAACCGATTAAGTAGATCAATTTATTTGTTATTAAGATAATTGGAATAAGTTCGAATGGTATCGTTTTGCAACCTTTCTATTTTTTCTATTTGCTGGTGCTGCAGCTGTGGTGCGGGCAAGCCATTATGTGCCGTTAATTTTTCGTTGGTAATTACTACAGCTTCATCCCACAGCCCTTCATCAATAAAAGATTGGAGTAATCGGGTGCCGCCTTCCACCAGCAGGCTGTTTATTTTTAAACTGTATAAAGCCCCCACAATCTGTTGTACCAAGCTGCTATCTTCCGCCAACTGGTAGTAAGAAAGGTTATAATGCTGCTGATGTCGCAACTCGTTGAACACGATGGTTTGATGCTGCCCATCAAACAGCTTTAGCGATGCCGGTAAGCGCAACTTTTTATCCACTACTATACGAACCGGCGTATTGCCCGGCCAATAGCGTGTGGTTAATTCCGGGTCATCAAAAAGCGCCGTGTTGGTTCCTACTAGTATTGACATATGCCGGCTGCGCATGCGGTGTACCAGCCGCGTACTGTATTCGTTGCTGATGTGCAGCCGGCGGAAGTTGCCCTGTGCTATTTTACAATCTGCCGTTTGAGCCCATTTTAATGTAATGTAAGGACGGTGGGTGGTGTAATAGGTAAAAAAATGGCTATTCAGGTGTCGGCATTCTTCTTCCAGCACACCCACAATTACTTCCGCACCTGACTTTTGAAGTTTGGCAATCCCCTTCCCAGCCACTTTGCTGTGTGGATCGAGGCAGCCCACCACTACTTTTTTAATATTCTGATGAATCAGCAGGTCGGCGCAGGGTGGTGTTTTACCAAAATGTGCACATGGCTCCAGCGACACGTATATAGTAGATTCCGGTATCAGATGCTTTATCTCTTTTGCCACTGAGTTGATACACATAACCTCGGCATGCGGCCCGCCAAACTGTTGATGATACCCTTCGCCAATAATGACATCGTTGTTTACCAGCACGGCGCCCACCATTGGGTTGGGCGATACTAGGCCGGTACCCAAACGGGCCAGTTGCAGACAGCGATGCATATATGTTTCGTGCGTAGTGTGCATGTAAAAACCGAGGCGTCAAAAGTAAGTAACATCAGTTAAGTTTGTAGCATGAAAACAGGTGAAGCTGAAATTTGGCTGCGCGGGCGGCTGCAGAAGCTGTATAGCGAGGGTGAAAGCAGCCAGATGGCCAGCATGGTGATGGAGCAACTGACGGGCTGCAACCGGCTGCAAAGAATGAACTTAAGTGAACAGCCACTGCGTGAAGCACAATGGAACCGGCTTATTGAAATAGACCAGCGCCTGACCGCCCACGAGCCGGTACAATATGTGTTGGGCGAAGCTTATTTTGGACCTTTAAAATTATACGTGGATAAAAATGTGCTGATACCAAGGCCGGAGACCGAAGAATTGGTGCAATGGATTGCAGAAGATGTAAAAACTGCGGGCAAACCGGTTTTTGAAGCATCAAAAGGAAAAGCAGACGAAACCACTTTACTTAAAATACTGGATGTAGGCACTGGCAGTGGCTGCATTGCATTATTGCTGAAACATAAAATGCCACTTGCCGAAGTATGGGGCTGCGATATAAGCGATACGGCCCTGGGTGTGGCACGCCGCAACAGCTCAGAATTGGATATACGGGTTGATTTTGTAGGACTCGACTTTTTAGACGAAGCGCAGCGCCGGCAATTGCCCACAGTAGATATTATTGTTTCTAACCCGCCCTACATACCTGCACAGGAAAAAGAAAGCATGCAGCCCAATGTAGTAGCGCACGAGCCACACACCGCCCTGTTTGTGCCCGATAATGACGCACTCATTTTTTACAAAGCAATAGCCGACTTTGGCAAAGAACGTCTATATGAAGGGGGCCATATATATGTGGAAATACACGAAAACCTGGGCGCAGCTGTAGTGCAGTTATTTGAACAGGAAGGCTATGAAAAATTACAATCAAAAAAAGACATGCAGGGCAAAGACCGAATGGTAAAAGCAATTAAAACCAAATCTTGAAATAAAAGGGAAAACAGACGTTTTCATTGAAAAGTAAAGCCGGCTTTAAATGGAGCCGGCTTTTATTATTATTGCGAAAACGTCTGTTTTTCCTTTTACGAATCTATTCGCCTCCTTTTACGTGTGCGGCTACTTTGGCGCCATTACGTTTGGCAATACGCATAATGCGAAACACCTCGCCGTAATAAGAACTGGTATCGGCATTCACAATTACAGATGGTGTATCTACGGCCTGTCGTACGGTTTCAATTTCCAACTTCAATAGCGTGTCAATCATGGTCATGTCAACCGCTTTGCTGCCAATAAAATAGCGGTGATCTTTATCAATGGAAACCACAATGTTTTGCTTGGCACGTACATTATTGTCTTTGGTTCCGCGCGGGTTGTTTACCTGTACCAGGTTAGGGTTGGCCAGCGTAGCCGCAATCAGGAAGAACAGGAGCAGAATAAACAGGATGTCATTCAGCGGGCCTGTGTGCACTTCGCCATGGGCTCTTAATTTTCTGCGGATGTTCATTTATAGTAATTCGTTTCTGTTTAATGTTTGTTAGAAGGCCGAACGATGAATGAAGCGTCGCAACAGGTGCGCCATCAGGGCGCTGCTGCCGGCTTCAAAACGCTTCTCTTATCTTGTAGGCTCTTGCAAAATGTCGATAAACTCTGCACTGTTGGCTTCCATTTTATTGGCCGTTTTATCTACCTGTGTAGATAAAAAGTTGTGCGCAATGTAAGCCAGCAAACCAATAACTAGGCCCGCAGCCGATGTGATCATTTTGGTATAAATACCACTGGCCATACTTTGAATGGTAAACTCGCCGGTGGAGGCCAGGTTGTAGAACAACTGGAACATACCAATGATGGTTCCTAAAAACCCGAACATAGGTGCAATGCCGGCAATGAGCGATAAAATGGAAAGGTTTTTCTCCAGGTTGTACAGTTCCAGTTTGCCCACATTTTCCATGCTGTCTTCAATAGCATCAATGGGTTTGCCAATGCGCTGTATGCCTTTGTCTATTATGCGCGCTACAGGGTTGTTGGTGTTTTTGGCAAAAGAGCGGGCTGCGGTAATGTTGCCGGTAACAATATGATCGCGGATGATGTTCATAAAATTGTTATCCAGGCTGGCAGCGCGTCGGATGGTCATGAGGCGCTCCACAAAAAAGTAAATGGTTAAAAGCAGCAGCAGGGCCAGTGGCAGCATTAGCCAGCCACCCATGGTAAGCATTTCGCCCAGGCTGATTTTACCATCGGCATTGGCGTCGTTTTGTGCTACGGAAGAAGCTACTTGGGTACCGGTGTCAACGATCTGAAGCAGGTTGATCATATGTTTTTTTGGCTTTTGGCGTAAATGTAGTGCAACGTGATGATAACGCTGACCGCTTATGAATATTTTGTTTTGCAAAAAAGACGTAAAAAAACTTGGCGGCAAATGCCGGGATTAAATTTTCCAATACTTTAACAAGAAGAGAGAGAAATTAAAAATGAAGAATGAAAAATTTAGAATTTAGAATGACTGAAGAGTGTGATTATTACTGATAATGTAAATCAAAAGGAAAAAGAGACTTTTTTTAATAATGGAGAAATTAATTATAAAGTTTGTGCAGAAGTTGGGAAATGTATATGTAAAGCCTTAAAAGGAAAAAAATACGTTTTGGGCATACCGAACTTTAGACTTAAAGTTTTAAAAGTAAAAACAGACGTTTACTATTTTCGACCAACAACTAACGGCCACCCCTGCTGTCGTCTGTCAACTGCCCTCTGTAATCTTTATAAATCTACCGCCGCTCGCGTACCAGGTGTTTAAACCGGCTAAAGGTTTCCGGCTGAATATTGAGGTAAGAGGCCAGGTATTTTTGCGGCACGCGCTGCAGCAGCTCGCTGTAATTGTTCACCAGGTGCATAAAGCGCTCGCGCGGGCTTTGCTTCATCATCAGCAGCTGGCGCTTGTCGCGCTGCAGCATACCAAATGTAATCACCAGCCTGCCCAGCCGCTCCATTTTGCTGTTGGTGCTGTAAATGCGCTCCAGGTCATCGAACGTAATAGACAAAAGAGTCGTCGGTTCAAGCGCCACAATGTAAGATTCGGATGGCGTGCGCGTATGAAAAGAATCCTGCTCGTGAATAATGTGACCTTCGGTGGCCAGCTGCAGGGTGTGCTCCTCTTCGCCGGAAATATAAAACTTGCGTGCCAGCCCCGACAGTACAAAATTGAAATAGCTTTCCACCTCACCGTGCCGGGTAATCACTTGCTTTTTCCTGAATTTGCGTATTTGTAAATAGGGCCCGATGTATTGCTGGTATTCGTCAATACTCAGGTCTACAAACTTGTATAAAAACTGGTAAAAAGGCCTGGTATCTTCCATACGCAAAGCTATTTTCTTTTACTGTTGATCCTGTAAGGTGTAAAATGAATTTATGAATATTTAGCTTGCAAAAACTATACTACGTATAAAATAGTAGATTTGCCCTCGTTTGTAAACTAAAACCATAACGTTCAATTATGACGCAAAAGATCAAAGTTGCCAACCCGGTGGTTGAGCTGGATGGCGATGAAATGACCCGCATTATCTGGAAATTTATTAAAGACAAACTGATACTGCCCTATATAGACGTAGACATTAAATACTACGACCTAGGTATTGAATACCGCGACGAAACAAGTGACCGTGTAACCGTAGATGCGGCCAATGCCATTAAACAATATGGTGTAGGTATTAAGTGCGCTACCATTACCCCCGACGAAGACCGCGTTAAAGAGTTTAACTTAAAACAAATGTGGAAAAGCCCCAATGGCACCATCCGCAACATATTGGACGGTACCGTTTTCCGCGAGCCCATTGTAATTAAAAACATACCGCGCCTGGTAACTACCTGGGACCGCCCCATAATAGTTGGCCGTCATGCCTTTGGCGACCAGTACCGCGCTACCGATTTTGTGGTGAAAGGAAAAGGAAAACTAACCATCACGTTTGATGGTGAAGACGGGCAAAAACAAGAGCACGAAGTATACCAGTACGGCGGCGAAGGCGGCGTGGCATTGGCTATGTACAATACCGACGAAAGCATCCGTGGCTTTGCCCGCAGCTGTATGAATATGGCATTGCAAAAAGGATGGCCCCTGTACCTGAGCACTAAAAACACCATTCTTAAAAAATACGACGGTCGTTTTAAAGATATTTTCCAGGAAGTGTTTGATGCTGAATTCAAGCAGAAATATGCTGATGCAAAAATTACTTATGAGCACAGGCTGATTGATGATATGGTGGCTTCAGCTATGAAATGGAATGGTGGATTTGTATGGGCCTGTAAAAACTATGACGGCGATGTACAAAGCGATTCTGTTGCACAA
>CBDTUH010000030.1:0-17394 GCA_965363375.1 uncultured bacterium | reverse complement strand
AGCCTTCTGAAAGCGGGATCTACCATGTAGCGGCTCACCAGGGCTGCGGCGCCGGTGGTATCTATAACCCCCCGACCGGCGCCTGCCGTACCGTTGCCAAACCAGTCGTCGCCGCTGGATTGGATAAATTTATCCAGGTAATTGGTGCGCAGCTCGCCATCCACCCCAAAGTTGGCCCGCATTACAGGCGAGGTGATCTGGGCATTGGCAAAGAGCGAGCAGGTTATAAATAGGACTAGGGGTAAAAGTGTTTTCATAAGCATGGATGAGTTAGGGTGATGCTATGACGTAGAAAAATACGGAAGGTTTAACTTCCGTATTTCTTACTTACGCCGTACAATGCGAACACTTTCCACGCTGGAATGCACAAGGCTTTCATCAGCACCAATAGCCGTAATACGGTAAAAATAGGTACCGCCATATACATCTGTATCCTGCCATTTATGCGAGCCGCCGGCAGCTTCTACTTCATGTACCGCATCAAAAAATTCGCCGTCGTAAGAACGTTCAATAATAAAGCTGGTAACATCGGGTGCCGTGGCAGCCCAGGATAAGGCTACGGCATTGCCCTGGCGGTGAACACGGAAATGATCGAAGCCATTGTTTACCTGTACGGTTGTTTCGGCAGGCGAGGCAATAACAGTAGAAACATAAGAAGAGGTGAGAATGAGGGTGGCAAAAAGTGCCAGGAATGGAATCGTTTTCATAAGGATTAAGTTTAGAAGTATAAAGTTATAGCTCAGCTTTAACAAATGCCAGCGTACTTATGCCCTATTTTTTGCCCCCGCCGCACAATAAAACCCGAACATTTACGTGGGGCTTTGCACAGTCAAAGCATTATGACAGCCCCAGTTTCTGCAGCAGCACTTCTGCCATTCTGCGGTAAGCCTCAATGCTGTAGCCGCCTATGTGCGGTGTGACAATTACGTTGGGCTGCGTCGTAAGAAACCCAAACGTCTCCTTTTCCTTTTGATTTAACGTGTCCAGCTTTTCATTTTCCAGCACATCCAGGGCGGCGCCTGCCAGCTTTTTTTCTTTTAAAGCTTCTATTAAAGCATCAGTATCGGTCACCTCGCCGCGGCAGGCGGTAATAAAGTAAGGCTGCTGCTGCAGGCTGTTGAAAAAAGAGGCGTTGGCCATGTGCCGCGTTTCGGGCGTCAGGGGCAGGTGAAAGCTCACCACATTAGCATAGCGGCCTATCTGCTCCAGACTTGCTTCTTTAATATAGCCGCCGCCAAAGCCCCACTTGTATTTATCGTAGGCCAGCACCGTTACGCCAAAAGGCTGCAGCAGGCGCGCAAAGGCAGATCCGGTATTGCCATAGCCAACAATGCCCACGGTTTTGCCCGTCAGCTCCACGCCGCGGTTCTCTGCCCGCAGCCATTGCCCTTCTTTTACCTCGCAAAAGGATTTTGAGACGTTTCGCATCAGGTTAAGAATGAGTGCCAGCGAGTGCTCGGCCACGGCATTGCGGTTGCCCTCGGGCGTGCTGATGCATTCAATGCCTTTTGAGGCGGCGTATTCTGCATCTATCAGCTCCATGCCGCTGCCCAGCCGGCCAATCCATTTAAGACTAGTGGCTTTATCTATTATGGCTTTGTCTATTTTGATGCGCGTGGTAACTACCAGGCCACAAACGTCTATAATCTCTTTTGCCAAATCATCGTATGTGATAGATGGCTTGTAGGCTATGTCGTACCCGGCAGTGGCCAGGCGCTGCAGCAGGTGCTCGTGTACGGGGGCGGTAATCAAAACTTTCTTCATGGGTTATTGCATTTCAAAGGTCAGGGAGGCAAAGTCGTGCAGGCTCAGCTGCTCGGGGCGCTTTCTGAAGATCTCTTTTTGCAGCGTGTCGGCGCTGAACAAACTCTTCACGGCATTGCGCAGCATTTTGCGCCGCTGCTGAAATGCCGTTTTTACCAGGTTTTTAAACTGCGCATCGCTTTTTACCGGCAGTGGCTCTTTTACAGGTGTTAATCGTATAACGGCACTTTTTACTTTTGGCGGCGGGTTAAAGGCTTCTTCGCTTACTTCAAACAGGTATTCCACATTGTAATAAGCCTGCGTAAGCACACTGGTGACGCCATACACTTTGCTGCCTTCTTTGGCGGCCAAGCGCAGCGCCACTTCTTTTTGAAACATGCCTATCATGCATTGTACATTAGCGCGCCATTCAATCATTTTAAAAACTATTTCGGTAGATATGTTGTATGGAAAATTGCCTACCACGGTAAACGGCTCTGCAAATGGCGGCTCTACATCAAGTATGCTTTTGTGAATGATTTTGTCTGCCAGTTCGGGAAAGGTTTTTTGCAGGTACGTCACTTTTTCATCATCTACTTCCACGGCTTTAAAGTTGATGTTTGGCAGCTGCAATAAATACTTAGTGAGCGCACCACCGCCGGGTCCCACCTCTACCAGATTGGTAAAGGGGTGTTTCTGCAGTTCTTCCACAATTCGTTTGCTCACGCTTTCATCTTTCAGGAAGTGCTGCCCCAGCGATTTTTTGAGTGTGTACATGGTGCAAAAGTAAAAAGAAAGAAACCCTCAGGCGAGGGCTTCTTTCTATATTAATCATTAAGAGGGAAATCAGACGTTTTAGTAGACTTATTTCTTAACCAGTTTTTCTACCCAGCGCTGGTTGTTGATGATAGCCTCTACCTGGTACATGCCGGCAGGCAACGAACCCAATCCACGTATCACATGATTTGTCTGTCCTGCTGCAACTTTTATTCTTTCTCTTGAAATTAAAGCACCTTTATAATCGTATAAACTTAAGTTAGCTTGACCTGCTTGCGTTAATTGAAATTGCAAACGAACTTCAGTACTGAATGGGTTACCAATTACACTCATTTTTCCTTGCTCGGCTCTTTTCAGGTAAATGATATCGGTGAACTGGTATTTGCCATCGCGGTCAACTGACCTGATGCGGTAGTAAAAGGAATTGGAAACGTTTATATCAGAATAGTTATAAGTTGTTTCCTGAGTTACGTTTTTAGCTTTTACTTCAGCTATTTTTTTGAAGTTAGCACCATCGGTACTTCTTTCTACTTCATAATGGGACAGTTCGCTTTCACTACTAGTAGACCACAACAACTTATTTTCACTTTGCTCAGCCACGCCACTGAAAGAAATAAAGCGTACTGGGAGTGTTGAAGGCACACGAGGCCCTATAAAAGCACCTTTACCATGCGTCGCTATTACCAATCTATCATCGGCAGTAGCTTGTATATCCATTACCAAGGCAGTATTATCTGAAAAGCCATTATTATAATCATACCATTTATCTCCCCTATTTAGACTAACATATACGCCTAAGTCTGACCCTGCATATAAAACTCTGGGGTTTTTTGGATCGATTAAAACAGCATTGAAAGGCACATCCGGTAACCCTACTCCAATATCTTTCCAGCTAGCACCACCATCCGTTGTTTCATAAATGTGAGAACTTCCAAAACCACCCAGCGCAACAATAACATTATTGTCATTTGTCGGGTCAATAGCAAAATCCATAACAAAACGATCGGGCAAGTTAGATTTTATACTATTGAATACATATTTAGAATTATCATCAGCATTTGTACTTAACAATATATTGGGATTGCCAGTAATGATAAGACTATTATCAGCAGCTTGTGCAAAGGGGGAAGTGGAAACATATACTTTTTTATGGTTAGTAGGAGAAACTGCTAAAGCAATAGCAGTTTTACTTGTAAGTTCAATTGGTCGAGTCATTCCTGTTGGGTCAGCTCGAAGAAAACTGCTTCCACCAGTTGTACTTATATGCAAGTTATCACTTGCAACATACGCAAAATCAGGATTTGATTTACTGATTGCAAGGGGAGACATAAAAGAAGTTCGCTCATCATAAGCAGTTGAATAACCATATCCAAGATTCTTTAAAGGCTGTGTTTCTGAGCCACCTGCATTAGTTGAATAATAAACAGCTCTGGCATCATTAGAGTAAATAGCAATTTCTCCATTAGTAGGATGAAATGCACATGGCCCCCCATCTCCTCCAACAACTTCAGTCCAGTTTGTTCCATCATATTTAATCACGCCATTATCTTGTAAGCCTCCAATAATAACTTTAGCATCAATAGGTGAAGGTGCAATGGATGCATAAAATTGTGTGGCAGCTAAGCCAACATTGTTATTTGTCCAGGTTGAACCGCCATTTGTACTTTTATAGATTCCCCCATCATTAGCTATATAAACGATGCTTCCATTGGCAAATTTTATATCATGAACATCGGCATGGATACTTCTAGAAAGGTTTGCTTTTGAACCTTCATTAGTTGATGAAGAAGAAGAAGTGTATTTGAAATAACTATAGTTAGTTGAATTTGGCCCTCCTCCCATAATTATTATTCTTGGATCAGAAGGATTTACTGCTAAGTCATGCCCAAACCAGTATTGACCACCACAATGCGCTGAACTGGATTTTGCAATCCAGGTTTTACCAAAATCAGTAGCACCAGTTGTACACATATAAAGTTCATTAGTCGTACCCCCGATACTTGCGAAAAGATTGTTACCCACATTATCAAATCGGATATAGCCACTGAATGTGTTTGGTAATCCATCGGTTGTCTTTAGCTTTACCCAATTTGCACCACCATCAATTGACCGATAGATGCCTTTGTCTGTATCAGTCATATTGCCAACTGCAATAACCATTTGCTTGGGATCAGATGGACTGATTGCAATATCTGTTACATAATTCTTTGCAATAACCGGAGTTTTTGGCCAGGTGATTCCTCCATCTATAGATCTGTATAAACCATCTGTAGCACAGGCATATACAATATTTGGATCGGTAGGATGAAACTTCAACATTTGAATGGCGAATAAATCTGAGGTTTTCTTATTAAAAACCTGAGTCCATGTGATTCCACCGTTAGAACTTCGCAAAATACCAATACCATACGTACCTCTTGCTTTCCATACATTAAAGCCTATATTTCCAACTCCATTGCTCCCATTAGCTTCACCAGTACCAGTTCTGTAAACCTCACCTGTACCGGCCAGCAGAACATTTGAATTATTGGGTTGATAAACGATAGACGAAACGCCTACCACAGGCATCCCCGTTGGCACATAAGTCCACGAAGCAGCTGCATCGGTTGATTTCCAAATACCACCACTGGCTGAACCTATAAACAAATTATTGATATTATTCGGGTCAATTGCAATAGATAAAATTCGACCTCCAATAACTTTGCTTGGACCTATAGACATCCACTGTGAACTGATAACAGATGTAACCCGGGCCATACTTTGACGATCTCGTATAGCTTCTGCCTGCTTCCATGCTCTTTCATATTTGTCATTCAGATAATAAGGATCGGGAAAAGCTCTTGCCTGAAATAACATTTGCATTTGCTTGCCTGCACCGGATTGTTCTGGTTTTCTTTCAACTGCATATTCTTCTACTATCGAAGAATGGTTAAGAGAAGATATTAAAAAGTAAACAAGACCAATAACTACTAAAAAAGCGCTTAAATAAAGCCAAAGCTTTAGATGTTTCATTTCAATTGGATATTTGGATTGGATTTAAACTAAAGAGAAAAGCAAATCAAGCTTATTTTACGACTATAAATGTTTTTTTATCTGTAAACCTGTTTTGAGTATAATGTAAAATGTATTGACCTGTTGAGAGCTGCTCTACAGATATAGTATGCTGCCCAACACCTTTCTGTACATTTATTTGCCTACGTAGCAACTGTTGCCCATTCATATCCATAACTATCACTGAAGCTGCACCATTTTCAACAGCATTTATATTTAATACCACAGTATTTTTAACCGGGTTGGTAACAATTTGTAAACTGGTTCTGTTAAGATCGAATTGTACTATCCTGGAATTACTATAAGTAAATTTCCCATCCATTGTTTCTATTCGCAAGCGATAATGCACCCTCCCACTTAATGGGCTATTATCATACGTTTTATAACTAGGTTCGTTGTTGGCATTGATTGTAGAAATAGTTGTCCAGTCTAAGCCATTGCTGCTACGTTCAACTTTATAATTGATAACATGTTTATCTCCATCTACTTTCCATTGCAGCTTAACCGCTTCTTTTTCTTTTACAGCATCAAACTGCACATTACGCACAGCTAATGTAGTAGCATTAACAATTATCCTGTAATCTTCCACTTCACCATTGGCATAATAACCGGTGGTGTTGCTTCTTGTCATTCCATTGGCACGAGAAGTAATGCGAATACGCATAACTGTATAAGAATTGGCGGGCAGATTAGCACTAATGCTTGGCCAGTAAAGCGATACCTGTTGTGTTGTTGAACTGGAAGGCACTACTAATTCAATACCCTCTCCGGCTTCAAAAGTACCGTTGGCATTAAAATCGATCCAGGCACACACCATGGCCTCTTCACCTGTATTGTTAAACACATTCAAATCTGTTTGATAATTACCTCCACTCAGATTTAAAATACGCGCAAATGGCAGTCCATCATCATCATTGTCTGCATCAGACAACGATGATACTTTTTTATCCCATTCGCGGTCAAAGCTGTTTCCTAAACGCAAGTTGGGATCCATCTCATGAACAGCAGGTGAGCGCAAGTCTGGGTCATAGCTCGCAGGTGCATCACCAAAATCAGCTTTGGGACGAAAAGACTCACAAGCGTCGCCCGCACCGCCAGGCCAAATACCGCCAGCAATTGTTATTGGTACTGAAGTAGCAAAGGATCCATCCTCGTTGTATCTTCTGATACCTCCGGACCCACCGGAGTTAGAATTCCACCAGAAAGAATATAAGTTACCTGCCCAGTCTAACGCTGCTTGGCCTGCCCAGAATTGAGATGAGGTTGGATTAATGTAATTGTCTACTACATTTTGACCCATTAAATCATAATGTGCAATAGAACTGTTTGTATAAGTTCTATTAGATGATGTACCACCAAATGCGCCATTAAAATCATATAATACACCATCTTTAATGGTAAAATCAGCCCAGTCATGTATTGAGGTTCCATTGGAACTTGCTGGCGTAGCCCGGACCTGCGCTGCACTAACAGGTGTGATACCATCAGCTGCAAAATCAATCCGGAAAATAATATTTTCCCGGGTACTGCTGCTACCACCTTCTATACCAAAATAAAGCGCACCATCGTAAAATGCGGCTCCTCCCGACTCCACACCATTCGTAAAAGTAGGAATGTTCAGCGCTGTAGAAATATTAGATAATACTACCGATATTGTTTCTGTATCAAGGTTGTATCTTTTTAAGGTTTTATTGCTGCTGTTGATCGATGCATTTTCAGAAATATAATATAATAACTGGTTTCGCGCATCGTATGCCAGCGAGTTAATGTATTGCTTTTCCGTATCTGTAAATAACAACTTAGCACGTCCACTTACCGGGTCTACTATGTAAACTGAATTATTATCGGGGGTAACTAACACATAATCCGGCTGACCAATAAAAGGTTGCCTTGTAACTGATTGATGATAATTCACGGGGAAACTACCAGATACACAGGCGTTGATATCAGACAACCAAAACACAGGATCAGTTCCACGATTTGTTACAGTTATTTCGACCCTTCTGACTGTTCCTGAAATTGTTACAGTAGCAGTACCTCTATTACTGCCATTTCCAATTTCATTTGAGCTTGAGGATACATAAGCATTAATACTGTTATTATTTGACACAGTTAGATTTGTAGTACCCTGCCTGGTAATACTAACATTCTGTCCTACATTAGATGAATTAAAAGCATCAATATCAAACCTAGACGATCCATCAATATCATATAAAGCAAACCGTACATTCTGTACATCCCTTGCAAAAGTGATGGTAATGGTTTGAACATTTGAAGAAGGGGTAAACTGTGCGTCATCACCGGCATAACCAGACAGGTTACCCGTATGGTTACCATTCTCTCCATTAATAATACCAGCGTTTGAAGTAGCCATAGTTAAACTGGTAGTACCAATTGTGAACCTTTGGGTTTGTGCCTGGACATTTGATACAAAGGAACCGTATGGGTCAGTGGAATTATAATAATAATCCAGGTTATCCCAATTAAGCTGGGCCTGGCTATAACCAGTTCCGCATTGAGCATTAAGCCCCAGCGTAGATATGGCTACGCAAGCGGTACACAGGATACGTAAAAATAGTTTCATAGCAACAGTTTGGTTTTTTCTACGATGGTTGGATCACAAAATTCAGCTTTGAGCTAAAATTATCGCGATCAATAAAAACTATCATTACCAGGGAAGAAAGTCGTGTACAAGGAAGCGTACAGCTTAGCAGAAGAGTGCATACATACAGTGCAGCACGGCTTTCATCAGGTAATGGATTTTTAGATCAGAATGCGAAAATGAGCGATTTAATTAACAAATGCAAGCTTTTAAATAAATATTTTAATGGCTTACACTTATTATACTCATCTAAGTGTGTTTTTCGAGGTAGCAGTACAAATTTGCCATTACTATCTCAAATAATCAAGCGTACTTCAACTGAATTTTTCTTCGTAAAACACCTACGTAGATCACCTTAGTATTTTATTTATTTTTATTTATTGAAATTTGCAGTATGAACAAACCTGTAATTGGTATTACCTGTGGCGACCTTAATGGCATTGGCACCGAAATCATCATTAAAACCTTTTCCGACCACCGCGTGCTGGAGCAGTGCACCCCTGTTATTTTTGCTTCCAACAAGTTGATCAACTTTTACCGCAAATCATTGCCCGAAGCCAACCTGGTGTACCAAAGCATTAAAGATTTTACGCGCCTCAACCCCAAGCAGGTTAATGTGTTTAACTGCTGGGAGGAAGAAGTGGCCATCACGCCCGGGCAGCTTACCGAAACGGGCGGCGCATATGCCGTAAAATCGTTACAGGCAGCTATACAGGCCATTAAAGAAGGACACGTGCACGGGCTGGTAACCGCCCCCATTCATAAAAATAATGTGCAATCAGAAGAGTTTAACTTCAGCGGCCACACGCCCTACCTCAAAAGCGTGGCAGAAGTAAGCGATGTGCTGATGCTGCTGTACACCGCCAACCTCAGAGTAGGCCTTGTTACTGAGCACCTGCCCATCAACCAGGTGGCGCAGCACATTACCAAAGAAGCCATTTTATCGAAACTGCAGCTGCTTAATAAAAGCCTGAAAAAAGATTTTGGAATAGACAAACCTAAAATAGCCGTGCTGGGCCTCAACCCACACGCCGGCGACGAAGGACTCGTTGGTACCGAAGAAGAACAGATCATCAAGCCCGCTATTAAAGAAGCCAAAAATAAAGGCGTGCTGGCCTTTGGCCCTTACAGTGCCGATGCGTTTTTTGCACGCGGCAGCTACCACCAGTTTGATGCGGTGCTGGCCATGTACCACGACCAGGGTTTGATTCCTTTTAAAACCATTGCTGTTGGTGAAGGCGTGAACTTTACTGCGGGCCTGCCTTTTGTACGCACTTCGCCCGACCACGGCACCGCGTTTGACATTGCCGGTAAAAACAAGGCAGAAGCCGGCTCCTTTATAACCGCTCTGTTTGAATGCGTGGACCTGATTGAGCGCCGCGCGCAGTACGAAGAACGCAACAAAAACCCTTTACGTAAAATAACCGCCGAAGTGCTGAAGCATGTGGAAGATGAAAAAATAGACGAAACCATCGACCGATAGGCCAAAAGGAAATGGAGACGTTTTGAGGTTTGTCAATTGTGAATAGTGAATTGTTAATGAAAGGCTCAAAAGGAAAAAGAGACGTATACAAAAACGTCTCTTTTTCCTTTTAAGCCTGTTTGAAAATGTACTGCTTCGGCACTTTAAAAGTAGTTATGCCGCAATTTTTTTGACTTGGCAAAACGTCTGTTTTTCCTTTTAAAAAAATCAATAGTTTATCCACTTCTCCCACCACTTTTCAGGCTTTCTTTTCTTTGTTTAAAAAATAATTTTCTCTTTTTTTCTACATCAAAAAGCACACTTGAAACTTTATATTAAACTGTTCATTTAAAGCGTTTTCTAAAGGTTTCTAAGAATTTTTACCTAAACCGCTTATGCAGAAATTACGGTAATACTTTAAAAGTTTTACGTAATAACACTTGCATTAATCAAAAACACTTATTAGGTTTGCAGCATCGTATAAGAGATACCACTTACCAACATCCTGTAAAAAGCTAAAGAGAAAATCCGTATTTGTTACCTCACTTTTTATTTTTCCTGTAACCTTTATTGATCTTCTCTGCAACTGGTGTAATATCAACAGCTTGTTGGCTTACCCCTTTCCAAAAATCCTTCTGGGCAAACCGGCCATCCAACATCTTTTGAAAAAAGCAAATAGCTGCAAAACAGTTTTGCATTGTAGCTAGCCTTTCCGAGTGTTTCGTTTTCCAATCCTTTGTTAAAGAACCATAATTCGTAAACCCAACAAATTATGAAATTGAAAACTTTACTCATGGCGCTTGCGCTTATGGGTGGCTTTGCCCCCGCTTTTGCCCAAACAGTACCCGTTTATCCTTCCGGCAACACTTCAAAACCCGTACTGATTCCGGAAGATAATACCATTACTTTCTCTATCGACCCATTGGCTTTTGGCTATTGCGCCTTAAACCTTACTTACACCTGGACGGTAACAAAAGCTCCAGGCGATACGGTTTTTACCAGCACCAGCCCTACACCTCAATTTTATTTCAGCGATGTTAATAAGTACACTGTAACTGTAAAGGCCACTTCTGTTCCCGGCCCTTATTGTGCGGCTGCTACTACCCGAACCGGCACTACGGTAATAAATGTGGCGTCAGAAAAAAATGTACCCAAAGCCAACATGTTTTCTGCCAATTCATTAGGCACTGTTATATCTGCCTACAGTATGGATAAAAGCGGAAATATAACCTCGGGCCCATACGATCATTTTGATCCGTTTCCCTCAAATAACGCTTATACAGCCGCACTGGCTATGGACGATAACGGCAATTATTTTTACCTGCCCACTTTTGTTACCGGCAACTATCCATTTTCTTCTACGGTGCAAAATAAATACGGCGTGGTAGAAGTATGGGCTGTAGATAAAAAAGCAAACAATACACCGGTGGTAATTGCCAGCTTCGATCTGAACGGCGCCAGCACTGCCGAACTGGGACTTTTTCGCCTGGGCCTGGATGACAAAGGCAACGCCTGGATACTGGCCGGCGATGGTACCAACCTGTATGTTGCCAGCTTTAAAACCAACGGCACCAAACCGGTTAATATAACCGACATCAACTACCGCCCTATTGCTATTGAAAATGGCTCCGCAGCCGATTTTGAATCGGGCGACCTGACCTTTGACAACAAAGGCAACATGTATGTACTGGCGGGCAGCAGCACCGGCACCCATATTTATACCATGGCATCGGGCAGCACAGTTACCGAACCCAAGCTTTCTAAAAAATGGACGGTTACTACCACCAGCGGAGGCCGGTTCTCCATGCCCGTTACCGGCACCGTGTTCGATGCGGACGGCTCTATGTATTTTTCGGCAATTGACGGCATTTACTTTATCGACCAGCAGGCCGTAAGCGCCTCCACGGCAACAGCTATGGTAAAGAAAACCAGCAGCGGCTTTGGCCTGATGGATATGGCTACCAGCCAGTTTCCTGCCGCCTGGACCCCACCAGTAGAAGTAGTAGTACTGCCCATGCAACTAACGCAGTTTACCGGCATCCAGCAAAGCAAAAAAATTGAGCTTTCCTGGATGGTGGCCCAAAACGAAACCGGCAGCTATTTTGAAATAGAAAAAAGCGACAACGGCACCAGCTTTACTACACACAGCCTGCTGTTTGCCTCCGAAAAACTAGGCGACGAAAACTACCGCTACAGCGTGGCGGCACCGCTTTCAAACAAAGTATTCTACCGCCTGAAGATGGTGAACAAAGACCAGACCTTCAGCTACTCCAATGTAATCTTTTTTGGCAGCCAGGCAGCAGGCAGCTTACAACTTTCCTTGTTGCAAAACCCCGTGTCAGGCACCCTACATTTCAGCTACAACAGCGCAGCGGCGCAGCAGGCAGAAATTTCGGTGTACAACATAAGCGGCAAAAAAATGCTGGGCAACAAACAAAATATACATCTGGGACATAACCAGCTAAGCTTGCCGGCCAGCCAGTTACCTACCGGCCTGTATATTTTAGAACTGGTGCACAACGGCAACAGGCAAACGGCCAAGTTTTATAAAAAATAAAGGCGGCTGTTTAAAACATTTAAGCAAATACATACGTTACAAAGCATGAAACTTTTATTCACACTTATTATAGCAGCGTTGTTATCCCTGGCCTTCAGCTCCTGCAATAGCATGAAGGACTGCCATGGTGTAAAGCACCAGCGCCTGCCGAACGGCGTGCGTATTTAATAATACATAAATTCATTAAGCACGATATTTTATTTTCAGGGACGGAAATAACATTCAGGCTCCTTTCCAGGAGCCTTTATTTTTTTTTGCCTGCAAAAGGAAAAGGAGACGTTTGTGAAAAATGTAAAAGAAGAATGTAAAAGGAAAAACAGACGTTTGGCAATTCGATAGATACTTCGTATTTGATACACCTTTCTGCGTAATCCTGTATTTTAAATCCGTGTAATCTGCGATTCAAAAGAAGAAAGAGACGTTTTTAAAAATTAGCAACCTACGCTACTTATTGATATAGGCCTGCAGGTCTTTTACGTATTTTTCAAAAGCCGCCACACCTGCAGGCGTTACCTTGCAAACCGTTTGGGGATAGTTGTCTTTAAATTGTTTGATCACATCTATATAGCCGGCTTCTTTCAGCTTTTGTATCTGCACGCTCAGGTTGCCGGCCGTGGCACCGGTTTTTTCTTTTACAAACGTAAACTCTGCCTCCTTTACACCTATCAGCAGCGACATTACCGCCAGGCGTAATTGCGAATGTAATATGGGATCCAGATCGTTGAACACTTTGGTTGCTACCCTCTCTTGTTTATTTTATTGAATTCGGCATTGGCAATATGGCCCGGTATAATATAGCCGCACAGTACCGCCGCCGCGTGCAGCAGCATGGTCCATTTAAAGTCGGCCACAAAAAGCGAGGCAAATGCAGCACCCCATGTAATGTAAGCACCCACAATTGATGGTTTAAAATTCAGCACCGCACCGTATATCAATATCCAAAAACCGTACAAACCTAACAGCAGCGCAAAACCTTTGGTGGGCGGCACACCTACATTAATAGAAACAATGATAAGCATCAGCGAAATAAAGAACCCCACATTCAGCTTGTTGAAAAGATCCTGCGTGTAGGTTTTTACGCGTACACTTTTCTTAACATAAAATGTTTGAACAGCCTGCCAGGCAAAAAACAAGATGGTGATAAGCCCAAACAAATTCCAGAAAAAGAAAGTGCTGTCGCTCCAGTTAAAAACAATATTAAAAAACGTAAACAGCGAGGCCAGGAAGATGAGCCATCCCCAAACAATCCAGCCTTTGCCATTGTCTTTTTGCTCCTGCTTGGCCGTATGTATCATTTGCTCAATCAGCTGCAGGCTTTCTGCACCGCTAAGTGTTCTGTTATCCATAAAGGTTTTTAATTCTTTTCTTTTTTGATTAAATAAGCCGGTATAATATAGCTGACGGCAATGGCCGCAGCAGCCAGCAGCAGCTGGTAATCGTATGCCACAAAGGGGCAGGCTGCAGCAATTATCCAGTTTATAATACCTCCCACTACCATAGGGCTAAACTGTAAAATTTTACCGGAAATAAACGTACCTACGCCATACATCAATATCATAAACGGCCAGGCATGCAGCCAGCCTATGCTTACCGATATAATAAAAGTCATTACAAAAAAAGAAATGCCTAAACCCATCCACAAATAACCAATACTGTCACCAATGTAGGTGCGTACACCACTCTTTTTATCATCGTGTTTGTTGCGCCAGATGGTAAGCGCAACGGCTACAAATGTTACAAGCCATACGGCATAATGATGCTGGTACTTAAACACCACTTTTAAAAAAAACTGCGTGAGGATGGCACCAAAAACAATCCATCCCCACAGCAGAAAATAGTACCGGTTAGCGCCAATGTCCGATTTTGTTTTGGCGATCATGCTTTGTATCAGCTGCAGGCTTTGCTGCGGCGAAAAATGTTCCTGCATAATTTGTTGTCTCTTTTACTGACTGGCCTGCGTTAAAAAATATTGGTTTACCGCTTTACCCCATGTAGGTGCAATGGTGCTGGCCGGTTTGAAGTTATTATACTTTTGTGCTGCCAGTTCAAACAATTTTTTTGCTTCTGATTTGCTGCCGCCGTACTGCTCGGGCGTATAAAACTTATCCTGCCCTTCCAGCAAATAAACACGTGGGTTTTCCGGGTCCAGTGCTTTTGCTTTTTCCAATGCAGCCTGTGCCAGTGGACCATACTGCATAAACCGGTTTTGCGGATCTACCATCATACGCAGCGAATGAGTCATCTTTTTTAAGATATAAATTTCTGCATTGTTGGTGCTTATAGCTTCGGCTTGTGCTGTTAACGCTTCTGCCTTATCGGCAATGGCATCCAGCCCAGATACATTTCCATTCTGCATCATTCCATAACCCATATTTACATTGGCCAAAGCTGCATAATAATAAGGCAGCCATTGTTGCTTTTCTGCGGTAGCTATTCGTTCAAATGCATTGGCCAGTGCCTGCAGGCCTGCTGCGCTGCGAGTGGTATCCAGTGCTGTTACTTTTTCTTCCATTGCTTTTACATACTTTTCTGATTGTGCAGTTGCATTGATTGCTATAAAGCACACTACCAGTGCTATGATAAAACGTTTCATTTTCCTTTTATTTTTTTAGTTAAAAATTTGATGATTTATTTCTTTCTTTTAATAGCTTTTCATATTCAGTTTGTGTAGCATTGCTTTTAGGCGACACAAATGCGCCGATGTAATGAAAAGCCACACCAATGCCCCAGCCCAGCATGGGCCATACCGGCCACGGCACACCACGATTGTAGCTGCGCCCCCCGGTAAAATACCAGATGAGCCAAAAGAAAACAGACATGACCAGGTAAATAATCAAATGACTTTTAAAAGAGGCGCGTCGCTGCGCTAACTGCCACAGTTCCGGGTCTTTGCCGGGTGTGTTTTGCTGATCGTACGACATGGTTTTTTATTTTTAAGTTTTTTAATAAACAGTATGCGTTTTCAAAAGGAAAAACAGACGTTTTGATACCTGATAAATCAGTTGTTTTTAAAAGGAATTGGAGACGTTTTTACAGGTTGCTGTTGATAATATCATCTGTTCTGTCTACACCCAAACTAATGAAGGCGCCCAAAAACAAGAAACGCTTTGAAGGTGGTACTATCGCTTCTTTACGATAACCGTTGTACGAATAATTGTAACCATACACCTGGCTGCTGCCCAGTACATTGGTAACCGAAAACACCAGCACCGTAAACTTGCCGGCACCTTGCTTAAATAAATTGGGCAGGTAATTCACGCTAAAACTCAGGCTATTGTAATCAATGGTTTTACCCATATCGTTGATGCGAAATTTATTTTCCGACTGATTGTATTGCAGGTTGTAGTAAGGCCTGCCGGATGCATAGGTATAGGAGCCGTTGAATTGTGTTTTCAGTTTTGTAATAAACTTTTTAACCACCAGCGAAGCAGTATGCCTGGCAGCAAAATGCGGCTGCATACTTTTTGGAAAATTGAGGTAATCGCGCTCTGTATCCAGGTACGAATAGGAAATCCAATAGTCCACACCTTTAATACTTTTTTTATCGCGCCAGAAAGCTTCAAAACCCTTTGCCTCACCAAAACCTTTATCGCTTACTGCAACTTCTCTATTATTTACCATTCCGGTTTTTAAAAGGTTTTGATAACGTTTGTAAAACACTTCAGCCCGAAAGGTTTGGTCAACAGAAAACTTTTGATATTGGGCAATGTAATGCGTGGCTTTTGCATAAGTAAGCGGTATGGTTGCCGGCATGTATCTTGTTTCTGGTGCTTGGTAAAAAATGCCGTATGCAACCGATGCCTGGCTTTTATCTGATAGTTTGTACGCAACTGATACGCGGGGCGCCACATTTACCTTATCCAAAATTTTTGAATGCTCGGCTCGTGCGCCCAGCTTGGCCGCAATGTTGTTGGTAACATACACATCGCCTTCGGCAAAGAGTGCCGTTATTTTTTCAGTTACTTTTCCTTTGATGTTTTCGCCGGTAAATAAAGTGTAGTCAGGAGCTTCATTGCTGTAGTTGGCTTCGCTGCCAAAGCGTAATGCATTTAGCCCACCCCACTTTTTCTCTAGCACCAGTTTTGCATTGGTATAATTATTTGTACTTACCAGCGCAAAGTTTTTGGTTTGGAGGTTTTGCAGTTCTACTTTTTGGCCTGCACTATTTTGTAAAGCGCCTTCTATATCGTCTTTATTATAAGTGTAAGAAAAGCCTGCATTTAATTTCCAGCCGGCGCCTAGTAGCTCGCGGTACGACAGGTTATGATAATGGTTGATGTTGGAAATTCCGAAAGCATCATTATAACCCAAACTGTCGATACTGGGTGTGGTAAAACGCAGCTTGTTGGTACTGAAATAACCGTAGTATTTAACAATGCCGTTATTAGATGTCTTGATGCGAAAGTTGGCATCCGCAGTATGGTAAATAGGTACCTGGCTGTAAGCTTGTTTTTGTTTGATGGCTTTAAAAGCAAGCCACAGATCGGTATAGCTATAACTTACGCCAAATGATGCTTTTTTATTTTTAGCCAGATGCTGATAACCGCCCGAAAGGCCCAAAACACTCACACCTAAATTTCCGGAGCTTTGCTCGGGCAAGTCCACCGTTTCTAAAATAACGGCTGAAGAAAGTGCCTGTCCGTAAAGGGCAGAATAACCCCCGGCGCTAAAAACAGTGCCTTTTAAAAACCAGGGCGAAAAGCGGCCGCGCTGCGCCACGCCGGGTACCGAGCTGTAAAAGAAATTATTTACCAGTGTACCATCCATAAAAGTTTTTGTTTCGGCTGCGGTGCCGCCGCGTACAAACAGTCCTTCGCTTTCGCCTACCTGCTGTGCACCCGGCAATGTTTTTAAAGCGCCTGTAACATCGGCGTTGGCAGAAGCTGTTGTTAAAATATCGAGCGAACTCAGCACTGTTGCTTTTTTGCGGTCGCTGGCTTCAAAAGTACCGGCGCTAATGACCACCGCTTTCAGTTCGGTGATCACTTCTTTTAAAAGGATTTCGAGAGGTTTCAAGTTGTTATCAACCACAATGGTTAGCTCAAAAGGTTTGTAGCCGATAGCGCTTACCACCAAAGTCTGCGCTCCTTTTTCGGAAGTGGTAAAACGAAAGTGACCGGTAGAGTCGGTAGTGGCACCATCGTAGGGATCTTTTAAAGAAATACTCACACCTGTTAAAGGATTGGATTTGGAATCGGTTAC
>CBDTUH010000029.1:0-17435 GCA_965363375.1 uncultured bacterium | reverse complement strand
GCAGGTTGCTGTGGCTGCGATGATGCGCCATTGCCAGCGCCGGTGCGTATGCGGGCAATTACGGTGCCAATAGGTACTACGTCGTTTTCGTTAAAAAGAATTTCTTCCAGCACGCCTTCGCCGGTAGAGGGCACTTCACTGTCCACTTTATCGGTGGCAATTTCCAGTACGGTCTCGTCCATCTTTACCGCATCGCCGGGCTTTTTATGCCATTTTAAAATGGTTGCTTCCATTATACTTTCGCCCATCTTAGGCATTACCAAGTCAACTGTGGCCATAATTTTCTTATTTATTAAATAGCAATCGTTATTTGGTGCTTTTGCAGGCTATTTTAAAACGTCTCTTTTTCCTTTTAAAGTGGTGCGCTACAAAAGCGGTTTTATTTTGCCCGCCAAAAATAAGCAAAGCGGTTTAATGTGCCTCTTTTCCTTCTTTTTCCAGAATAAACAGGCGCAGGAAGTTCATGGCAAAGTGGGCGGTTTGCTCAATATTGCGGCGGCGGTCGTAGCGTACAAAGTATTTGGTGGTTTTTACTTCATCGCCATCAGCCACAGCTATCCACACGGTTCCCACCGGCTTTTCCTTAGTGCCGCCATTGGGGCCCATAATGCCCGAAGTGGCAATGCTGTAGTCGGCATTCATCAGTTTTAAAACACCTGTGGCCATTTCTATCACGGTCTCCTCGCTTACGGCGCCGTAAGTTACCAGGGTTTGATGCTGCACATTTAAAGAGGCCTCCTTTGCCTCATTGGCATAGCTGATCACGCCGCCTTTAAATGTGGTAGACGAACCACTTTTTTCTGTAAGCAGGTGCGCAATATAGCCGCCGGTGCAGCTTTCGGCTGTGGCCACAAATTTTTTTACCTTTTTTAAAACATCGCCCAGCACCTGGGCCATGGGTTTGTCTTCATCGGTCACCAGCCAGGGTGCAACTTTTTCTTTTAAGGCATTAAAGAATTTGTCAGATTCTTTTTGCAGTTTTTTGTGGTCAGGGCCTTTGGCCGTCAGCCTCAGTTTTACCATTCCGTAAGAGGGGAGATAAGCGAGCTTAATATTTGGCGGCAAACCATTTTCAAAATCAGCAATATGCTCTGCTACTTCCGATTCGCCTTTGCCATAAGTTACCAGCGTTTGGTGAATAATGGCCGGTAACTGAAATTGTTTGGTGAGGCGTGGTAAACTTTGTTCCATCAACCCTTTCATTTCGTGTGGCACACCGGGCAGCGATATATAAATAACACCCTCTTTTTCGAACCACATGCCCGGCGCGGTGCCGCGGGTGTTCAGCAGCACTTCGCAATTGTGCGGCACTTCGGCCTGCTTGATGTTGCGCTCTATCAAAGGGCGGTTGACACGTTTGAAGATTTCTTTTACATTTTCGAGCGCCGCTTCGTTCATTACCAGCTTTGAATCGAAATATTGGCATAGCGCAGGCTTGGTAATGTCATCTGCAGTGGGACCCAATCCGCCGGTAATAATGATCAGTTGGCTCCTTTTGCTTTCTCTTTCCAACGCTTCCAGAATGTCTTCTTTTACATCGCCAATGGCTACGCGCGAAGCTACCCAAATGCCAATCTTATTCAGCTCGCTTCCGATATAGGCACTGTTGGTATCTACGGTTTGCCCAATCAGCAATTCATCGCCAATGGTAATTATAGAAGCGTTAATTTCTGCAACCTGCATGTGTTTATATTTTACTGAAGTAGTATTTTTATTGCAATGTTACAACTGATGAAAACAACAACCGCTTTTGTACTGGCGGTATCTGTCAGCGTTACAACAATAGCGCAAAGCATAAGTTCAAAATTACAAACAGCATTTACCCAGTTTGAAGAAGACCCACAACTGCAAAGCGGCATTGCTTCGTTGTACGTGGTGGATGCCAAAACCGGAAAAACAGTTTTTGAGAAAAATGCAGGTATAGGACTGGCGCCTGCTTCTACACAAAAAGTAATTACAGCGGCAACAGCTTATGCATTGTTAGGAAAAGACTTTCGCTATCAAACAAAGTTTGCATACACTTCGAACGGCAATTCGGCCACACTTTACATTCAACCCAGCGGCGACCCGACTTTGGGCAGCTGGCGCTGGGATGCCAATAATGAGGAAAGTGTAATGAAACGTTTGGCGGCAGCTGCCAAACCTTTGCAGGGCAAAACCATTGATAAAGTAATGATAGATGCCAAAGGCTGGAATAGCGAAAGCATTCCGGATGGCTGGATATGGCAGGACATTGGCAACTATTACGGTGCAGGCGCTACGGCGCTCAACTGGCGCGAAAACCAGTTTGACCTGCACCTGCAAAGCGGTCCCAACATTGGCAACGAAGTTAAAGTAGCAGGAACCAAACCTCATTTATACGGTGTGAAATTTGAATCGCAGGCAACAGCAGCAGCTAAAGGCACCGGCGACAATGCTTATATTTATTATCCACTGCAAGCCAACATCATGTTGGTACGCGGCACCATACCACAGGGCGAAAGCAAGTTTGTGATATCCGGCGCCATGCCGCAGCCGTACAACCAATTTGCATACACATTGGCTGAAAATTTAAAAGGAAATGGAGACGTTTCTGCAAATGCAGCACCTGTATTCAATTATAGCAACAGCACTAACGCTACGGTTTTTCATACCGAGTACTCGCCGGTGCTGGATAGTATTGTTTACTGGTTTAATAAAAAAAGCATTAACCTGTATGGCGAGGCGCTGGTAAAAACAATGGCTATGCAAACGAAAGGTGAAGGCGAAACGGGCGAAGGAGTGAAAGCTCTAAAAAACTTTTGGAAAGAGCAGGGCATAGCCACAACAGATTTGAACATGGTAGATGGTTCGGGCCTGTCGCCACTGAACCGCGTGACTACAAAAGCGCAGGTGGCGGTGCTCCAATTTGCCAAAAACCAATCCTGGTATAGCGGCTTTTACAATTCGCTGCCGGAGTATAATGGCATGAAGATGAAAAGCGGCACCATCCGCGGTGTAAAGGGCTTTACAGGTTACCACACAAGCAAAGACGGTAATGAATATATTTTTTCTTTTTTGGTGAACAACTACAATGGTTCGGCATCGTCACTTGTGCAAAAAATGTATAAAGTGCTGAATGTGCTGAAGTAAGTCTTTCTATAAGTTGATAGGGAACAATAATTACAAAACGTCTGATTTTCCTTTTAAGTTCTAAAAGGAAAATCAGACGTTTTGTATCTGGACAATTGTGTCTTAAGATCTTTTTATTTTAAAAGGAAAAACAGAGGTTTTAAAACACCAACTTTAATCTTTAGCCATATAAAGAAAAAACAAACATCTCTTTTTCCTTTTAAGCTTTTCACTTTAAATCATAAATCTGGAATCGGTAATACTAAATTCAAAAACGTCTGTTTCCCCTTTTACATTTTTTCCCGCAATGACTTACCTTTCTGTTTAAAAAACCAAAACATGAAAAAGCAGCATTACAAGAACCACACGCAAATTGTTCCAACCTATCATATTCTTACCGGCTTAAGTATTCTGGCCCTTATTATTGGTTCGGTGCGCAATGTATTTAAAGGCGATGGTGATGAGGACCTTTACAATGCAACACTGATTGTGCTCATTTCTCTCATTTTATTAAGCCTCTACATTCATGCCCGCACGTTTGCGCTAAAAGCGCAGGACCGTGCCATCCGTGCAGAAGAAAACCTGCGCCACCTGGCACTTACTGGCAAATTGCTGGACAGCCGCTTACGTTTGAGCCAGGTAATAGCTTTGCGCTTTGCATCGGACGAAGAGTTTCCGGCACTGGCGCAAAAAGCTGCTGAAAAAGACATGAGCAACAAAGAGATCAAGCAGGCTATTAAAGTATGGCGCGCCGACCATCAACGCGTGTAATTTACTTGCCGATGAGCCTGTCGATGCTGGCCTTGCCGGGACCTACAAACAGTAGTACAATAAAGCAAGCAAGGAAAAGTGTGGGCAGTTCGCCCTTGCCCGAGTAGGAGCCGTTGTGCGCAAAATAAATGGCTACCGACATTACGATAATCAGCGGAATAGTGGCAAGACGTGTAAAAAGGCCCAGTATAATAAAGGCGGCGCAAAAAACTTCCGCAAAAATTACCAGCGAAAAAGAAGTGGTGGAACCAATGTTGAACGGGTCGGAAAAGCGGTGGGCGCGCTGCGAAAAATGCATCAGTTTATCATAGCCGTGGTTTACCAGCATCAGTCCACCGGCAACAATACGCAAAAGAAGCATGGCAAAGGCAAAGGCATTTTCGGAATAGCGGGTGCTAAATAATTTTCTCATAAAGGATATTAATTTCGCGGCAAGTTTACGGAAAACTATGGCATTTTCGCAATTCAGAAGCGGAAAAAGGAATTGTTAAATAGAAAAGGGGTTTTAACTTTTCAACCTTTCTTTGAGTCAAGGTTAAAGGTTATTAAAATAAGTTGAAACGATATTACGTTACTTAATCCAACGGTTAAAGGATAGCATTATGAAGAAATACAGTCTGCTCGGTTCTTTAGTATTTGTTTCTTTTCTTTCATCTGCGCAGCAAACACACAATTACCGCAATGAGCAGGAGGCCTTCCATTTTGCCAAAGAATATTTTCAGAAAGGGCAGTACAACCTGGCCTATCCTATATTAAAAGAACTGAGGCAATCCTTGCGCGAAACCGACCGCATCAACAACCAGGTAATGGCGCAAGAGGTTGATTATTACACCACGGTGGCGGCACTTAAGCAAAACGAAAGCCGCGCCGAGCAGGATGCCAAACAGTTTGTAGAAATAACGGAGAACAATGCCCGCGTGCAGATGATGAACTTTCACCTGGCGGAATATTATTTCAGAAAGCAGCAATTTTCCGAAGCCGCCACGCTTTACGAAGGCGCAGATATTGCCAACCTTAGCAACCGCGAAATAGCCGACCTGAAATTTCACCAGGGGTATTCTTATTTTACGCTGCAGCGCTTTAACGAAGCCAAGCCGCTTTTTAATGCCATCAGGTTAATAAAGGATGATCCCAATTATATTGATGCGAATTACTATTATGGCTTTATAGCCTTCCGCGACCGCAACTATACCGATGCTTTGCAAAGCTTTACGATAGTTGAAAATGAAGAAGCTTACGCACCCATTGTACCTTACTATATTGCGCAAATTTATTATGTACAGGGCCGTAAAGATGAAGCCATTGCCTATGCCGAAAAGCGTATTAAAGAAGGCAAAGCGCAGTACTATGACCTGGAACTGAAGCAGATGCTTGGGCATGCTTATTTCGAAAAAAAGGACTATGCAAAAGCTGCTCCTTACTTAACCGATTATGTAGCCCGCTCCAAAAAAGTGCGCCGCGAAGATGTGTATGAATTGTCTTACTCTTATTACCAAGGTGGTGATTACAATAGGGCCATTGAAGGCTTTAAGCAGTTGAGCGGAAAAGAAGATTCGTTGAGCCAACACGCCATGTACCTGTTGGGCGATTCGTATTTAAAAACAGGGCAGCGAGCTAATGCACGTAATGCGTTTTTATTCTCTTCTGCCAACAACAGCAATCCCACGCAGCGCGAAATTTCACGATTTAACTACGCCAAGCTTTCTTACGAGTTGGGTTACCAGGATGAAGCTTTAAAAAACCTGCGATCTTTTTTAACCGATTATCCTGAGTCGCAATATGCAGAAGAAGCAACCGATTTATTGGTAGGCGCACTGGCCAGCACCAGCAACTACCGCGAGGCTTTGACGCTGCTGGAAAACCTGCGCAACCCTTCTCAAAATACGCGCCGCTTGCTGCCGCGTATATTATATGCCCGGGCTACGGAAATGATTAATGATGGACAACTGCAGGAAGCCGAAACTTTGCTGGACCGTGCCATGCGTGACCAAAACAATGCTTCAGTTTTGCCATTGATTCACTTCTGGAAAGGAGAGCTGGCCTATCGTAAAAACAACCTGGATGCAGCTATTCAACATTTTAATGCTTACCTCAATGGCGGCGCGCCGGCAAGCGGCGAAGCTACATCAGCCAATGCTCGTTATAATTTAGGCTATGTGTATTACCGTAAAGAAAACTACGCAGTAGCACAAACTTACTTTGAACCTATATCGCGCAATGCCGGTTTAGCAGCCGACCCCATTACACAGGATGCTTATGTGCGCACTGCCGATGCGTATTACATGAACCGGAACTATACCACGGCACGCAATATGTACGATAATGTAATTCGTTATTCGTGGGCATCAGAAGATTATGCTACGTTTCAAAAAGCGATGATTGCCGGCATTAATTCTTCATCGGAAAAGATTGCCGCCATGAACACCGTCATCCGCAAGTTTCCGGCTTCGTCGCTGGTGATGGATGCCAATATGGAAATTGCCAACACACATCTTTCCAACGACCGCTATGCCGAAGCCATTCCTTACCTCAATAACATTGTAAAAGCAACCGGCAACAGCAGCCTAAAGCCGCAGGCTTATTTACGATTGGGTACCGCTAATTACAATTTAAACAACAACGACCAGGCTATTGCCAATTATAAAACGTTACTGGACCTGTATCCCAATGCGCCGGAAGCTGATGATGCACTTTACAACTTAAGATCTATTTACGTGCAGCAGGGTCGTGCGTCGGAATATGCGGATGTAGCGCGCCAGGCCGGCAAACCGCTGTCGGTAAGTGCGGAAGATTCGCTGTCGTTTGCCGCAGCCGAAATACAGTATGAGAACAATGCACCCAATGCACTGGCTTCTATTGAAAGCTATTTAGGACGTTTTCCGGAGGGCACCTATTCTACCAATGCGCATTACTACCGTGCTGAAATATATGGTACGCGGAAGAACTGGAATGAAGCCATCAGCAGTTACGCTGTTGTGGCCGAGCGTGCACCCAATGCTTTTGCCGAAAGAGCCTTGATACAGGCGGCGCGCATTCATTTTTTTGAGCTGAAAAACTACCCTGAAGCCGAAAAATATTATGCACAGCTGAAACAAATTACTGCCAGCCAGGAGGCAAAACTGGAAGCCATGCGCGGACTGTTGCGCAGCCAATACCTGCAGCAGAAATGGCAGGATGCAGTTGATAATGCCAAAGAACTGGTAGCTCAAAAGGGCAGCAGTGCCGATGATAAGGCCCTCGCTAATATGGCTATTGGTAAATCGGCGCAGATAAGAGGAGAGTACGATGTGGCCATTGCTTCATTTAAAAATGTAGTAGCCGTAAACAAGGCCGCCACCGGTGCCGAGGCGCGCTACGAAATTGCGGCCAGCTGGTTTGCCGTGGGAAGGCTGGATGATGCGGAGAAAGCAGCCTTTGAAGTGATCAATAAAGCCGGTTCGTATGAGTTTTGGGTTACTAAAGCTTATATATTATTAGGAGATGTATATTTTAAGCAGAAAGATTATTTCAATGCCAAAGCCACCTTCCAAAGCGTAGTGGAAAACAGCCTGAACATGGAACTGAAAGGCGAAGCGCAGCGCAAGCTGGATGAAGTAACGGCAGCAGAAGCCCAAAGCAGCAAGGTCACCAATTAAAAAAACTTTCAAGCATTATAATCATATGCGTTTTACATTATTACTGGGAGCAGGATTTTTATTATTGAACAGCAGCGCCGTTGCGCAGGACACCACGCGCAGGCCTACAAGATCGGTTGAAGTGACCTCAACCTTTAAGCCTGTATTGAAAGATGCGGCCAAAATCAATTTAGCAGCTACGCCACCACAGGCCGATACTACGCGTCCGCGCTTGCAATACAGCATTCCCAATCAAAACCTCTTGTTTGCCTTTACGCCCGGCACTTTACGCCCGCTGGCGATGGATATTGACACCGGAGGCCACTGGACCAATGAAAGCTATGTGAAAGTGGGTTACGGTTCTTTAAAAACACCTTATGTAGAATCGGGTATTTCGCTGGGTGATGGTAAAACGGCTGGTTTAAATATATATGCACGTCACATGGCCTCCAGCGGTAAAAGGCCTTACCAGGATTTTTCCAACACCAATGTAGACCTGTCAGCTTTTTTTCAAACCGCCAATAATATTGAATGGAATGCCCGCTTTGGCGGCAAGCAGGAAAAATACAACAAGTACGGCTTTCAGCCCGAATCGCTCATCTTTCCTGAAGATTCCATCAACGTGAAATTCCAGACCTGGCGCGGCAGGGTAGGTTTTCACAACATAGCACGCACGGCTTACGGCATTTCCTATGCACCGGAAATAAAGATTGATGTGTTTAACGACGGGCTGAAAAATTCGGAAAGCAATACATTTATCAACCTGCCATTGCAAAAAACACTGGGCACTTCCTTTGCCTTAGATGTTGCGCTGCAGGCGAGCATGAGCCGCTACAAACCGGATGGCAAAGAATCCATCAACAACAATTATGTTTCCATTGCGCCCACACTGCAGTACAAAACGGCCAACCTGGTCATCAATGCCGGAATCCGCCCTTCGTGGGATAGAAAAGAATTTAAGCTGTTTCCAAACGTAACGGCAGAATTCAATACCAATGACAATCGCTTTTCGTTTCAGCTCGGCTGGATCGGTTACCTGCGCAACTCGGGCTTTCAATACATGGCAAATTACAACCCCTGGATCTGGGCTCCCCAAAATGTGTACAACACGCGCATAGAAGAACGCTTTGCCGGCTTTAAGGGCTCGGTAGGCAATCATTTTAACTACAGCGCTAAAGTAGGTTTTAATAAACTGAACAACCAGCCGCTTTTCACCAACGATACCGCAAGCGGAAAATCGTTTTTAGTAATCAACGAAAGCCAGATGAAAGTGCTGCACCTGGGTGGTGAAATTGGTTTTACCATAGGTGAAAAGTTCTCTGTAATATCGAACTTGGCCATCAACAATTACAACACACTGCACGATAACGAAAAAGCCTGGGGCTTGATTCCGCTGGAGTGGAAAACCAACATGCGACTGCAGGTGCTGAAAGACCTGTATGTAAAAAGCGACCTGCTGCTGTTTGATGGCCCATGGTACAAAACAAAAGACGGGCGCGGCAACCTGGGCATGGCCCTGGACCTGAATGCCGGTGTGGAATTCAGCATTGTAAAGAATGTAAAGCTGTGGGCACAGTTCAATAATATTTTCAACAGCCAGTACCAGCGCTGGAACCAGTATCCTGTTTATCCGTTTTCGATATTGGGCGGTGTTGTATTTTCGTTCTCTCAAAACAATCAATAGTGTTGCAACAGCTCAATCAATATCTTTTCCAGTTCAAAGCCCTTACCCTGCCTTCTTTCGGTACCATCAAACTGGTGGCGCAGCCTGCGCGGCTTGATGTGGTGGAGCATTTAATTTATGCACCGGCCTACCAGCCCCATTTTTCTACGGATGATGATGTAAGCGATCACCAGGTGGAATATTTTAGTGCTGCCTTGCAAAAAGACGAAGCTGATGTGGAAGCTTATTTCATTAATGCCGGAGAGATTTTGATGCAGCAGGCAGAAAAAGGCCCTTTCAACTGGAGTGGTATTGGCACATTTGAGTATAATAACCACAAGCTGCATTTTAACCCCGAAGAAGCACATGCTCTGGCGCCGGTGCCTGCCCGGAGAGTGATACGCGAAGGTGCGCAGCACACCGTGCTGGTAGGCGACCAATTGATAGTAAGCGACCCCAACGCAGAAGCTGTTGAAGATGGCAGCCGCCGTGACTATTGGGTGATTGCCGCCTGGGTGCTGGTAGTGCTGGCCGTTTTATTTATTGCTTATTATTTGTATCAAAACAATTTCAGCCCGCAGGCAAGTGGCCTGCAAAGCGGCGCGCCTTCAGCGCAGCCGGCACCTACCTGGCAATAATTAAGATTTTATAAAAACGTTTTCTTGTATTTTGCGGCCCGCTATGATGAGTAACCGCATACATTATTCCCATTGCCCTGTTTGCAGCAGTTCGCAGATCAATCCATTAGTAACCATTAAGGACCATTCTGTAAGCGGCGAAAATTTTGTGTTGTGGCAGTGCAGCCAGTGCAGCCTGCGCTTTACGCAGGATGTGCCCGATGCCCAAAGCATTGCACCTTACTACAAATCGGAAGCTTACATATCGCATACCAACACGCGTAAAGGACTTATCAACCAGGCCTACCAAACCGTACGCGGGTACACCTTAAAACAAAAAGCCAAACTTATTCAAAAACACACCGGCCGGCAGCAGGGAAAGTTGCTGGATGTGGGTGCCGGCACCGGCGCATTTTTGCTGCAAATGAAAAAGGAAGGCTGGGAGATAACCGGCGTGGAGCCAGATGCCGATGCGCGTAAAGTAGCCCTTAAAGATCATGGAATGCCCCTGCTGGATACGGCCTGCATGCAAACCCTGCCGCCGGCGCATTTTGATGCCATCACGCTCTGGCATGTGCTGGAGCATGTACACGATCTGCATGCGGAGGTAGAACGTCTCAAATCCCTTTTAAAACAAAAAGGAAAACTGTTTATAGCCGTACCCAACTACCAGGCGCTGGATGCCGATATTTATAAACTGTACTGGGCAGCGTACGATGTGCCGCGCCACCTCTATCATTTTGCGCCTGCATCTATAGCGGCATTGATGCAGCAGCACGGGTTGAAAGTGGTGAGCACGCAACCTATGTGGTTTGATTCGTTTTATATCAGCTTATTAAGCAGTCAATATAAAAATGGGAAAAGTCGCTGGATCGGTTCCTTCATCAGTGGCGTACGCTCCAACCTAAGCGCTTTGTCCAACAAAAACAAGTGCAGCTCGCTGATTTATATTATTGAAAAAGCGTAAAATCTATCACGGTAAGCTTATTTATAAAACGTCAGTTTTTTCTTTTAATCAATCAAAGTCGAAATGAAATTTATTCAATGGCTGAATAATCGTTAAAAGGAAAATGAGACGTTTTTTATTGCGTGCATGAAAAAGACGGAAGGTTATTTATTATTTTTTCCGGATTGAGATAAAAACTTTAAAAGGAAAAACAGAGGTTTGCTGAACAGCATTGCTGCAGCCACAACGGAGCGTCGCAAGGGACGCTTCATCACCGTATTGCAGTTTGTATCACAATAATTTTAAAAGGGAAAAGAGACGTTTTTGAAAGCAATTCAAAAGCGACTCCTTTCCCTTTTAACTGTAGCATCAGATTTTCCTTAATGCGGAAACTGTATCTCGTACAATTCCGGCCACCATTTGCCGGTCACATATATTTTATCGGTTTGAGGGTTGAAGGCAATGCCATTGAGTTCGGCGATGCCGGGGTAGAGGGCTTTGTTGCGTTTAATCAATTCGCTCAGGTCCAGTTTGCCCACCACATGCCCGCTTTGCGGATCAATTTTTAAAATGTAAGGATACATATACTGGTTGGCATAAATAAACCCATTGATAAATTCCAGCTCGTTCAGGTTCACGGCCGGCGCGCCGCCTTCGGTTACACCCTGTGTGCGCAATAGGCGAAAGGTGCCTGGCTCGTAAAAATATAAATTATTGCTGCCGTCGGTTACAATCAGGTTGTTGCTGTCGGTGGTAATGCCCCATCCTTCATGGCCCAGAGGCAGCTCGCCCACCTTTTGAAAAGTTTTGGCATTATACAGCAGCACTACTTTTTCCTGCCAGGTCAGCTGGTACAGCGTATCGTTCAGCACCACAATGCCTTCGCCAAAAAGGTTTGGTGCCAGGTCTACTTTTTTTACGGCTTTGCCAGAGGCCAGGTCTACCTGCAGCAGTTTCGATTTGCCTTTGTTGCCGGTACCTTCCAGCAGTTGACCATCAAAAAAAGTAAGGCCTTGCGTAAAGGAAGAAGTATCGTGCGGGTAGGTGGCTGCCACGCTGTAGCTCAATACAGGAGTTGCAGGTACAGAAGAACCTGAATTGTCATCAGCGCTGGTATCGGTATTGGTACATCCTGCCATCAGTATTGCACATGTTAAGGCTGCCAAAAAAGCTTTCATAAAACAAATATAATAGATGCCTTTATATGCTTTCGTTAAACAATCTGCCCGTGCTATTTTGATTTTTAAATTTAAGCAGTATATTTGGTGCTACATTCCCCGTCGTATCCTTTAAAAGGCCCTCACACTCCATTATTCTTCATTAATTTTTGCTCCAATACCTGGGAAGTACTCCGTACATAATTCTATGATGCTGCTTATCCATTATCGGTTGAAGTCCGGCATTATCTATTACCCTATGCGTACCGTTAACTCTACCCCAAATGAGAACGATCGCAACAGTACTTCTATTGGCTATAGGCTTGCAGTCGGCCGCACAAAAAATGTGCGCCACCACGGCTTATACACAACATATATCTGCAGATGAAGCTACGCGCCAACGCATGGCCGCAGTAGAAACCTTTATACTATCTCAAAAGAAAAAACAGACGTTTGGCGCCAGCGGGCAAAACGACAGCAAGGCCGAAGCGCCTGTTATCCGCATTCCGGTGGTGGTGCATGTGGTGTACAACACGGCCGCACAAAACATTTCCGAAGCGCAGGTAAAAAGCCAGATTGCTGCCCTCAACCGCGACTTTCGCAAACAAAATAACGACACTGCTAACACCCCCGACCGCTTTAAAGCCTTTGCCGCCGATGTAGCCATTGAATTTGTATTGGCCACCGCCGACCCGATGGGGCGCCCAACTAATGGTATTGTGCGCAAGCAAACAGGCGTAAGAAGCTGGCAGATGGATGATAAAATTAAAAGCAGTAAGGCCGGCGGCGCCGATGCCTGGGATGCTAAAAGTTATCTGAACATCTGGGTAGGAAACCTGGCACAGGCCCTTGGCTACAGCAGCCTGCCCGGCACCGATGCCGTGCTGGATGGTGTGGTGATCAATGCAACGGCTTTTGGTACCACCGGCGTATCCGCACCTTACAATATGGGCCGTACTACTGTGCACGAGGTAGGCCATTGGCTGGGACTAAAACACATTTGGGGCGATGCCGCCTGTGGAGATGATAATGTGGGCGATACACCTAAACAAGGCTCTTTTACTACCGGCCGCCCTACCGGCTTTCGCAGCAGCTGCAGCAATGCACCGCTGGGCGATATGTATATGAACTACATGGACTTTACTGACGATGAAGTGATGAACCTGTTTACCCATGGTCAAAAAGATCGCATGCGTGCCTTGTTCAACGCCGGCGGTCCACGCCACAGCCTGCTCAACAGCAAAGGCCTAAACGAACCCTGGCTTGAAGAAGCCGTGGTAACAGAGCCCGTATCAAAAGCACCGGAAGAGCCAGAAGTGGCCCAGCCTAAATTGAAAATTTATCCCAACCCTGCTGTAAACCAGGTAACCGTAAATGTAGATGCAGAATGGATCGGTAAGGAACTGCAGCTGGTAAATATGACCGGCACTGTTGTGCAAAAAATCCGCGTTACATCTGCAACGCAAAATATCAGCGTAGGCAAATTAACATCGGGTATTTATTTTCTGCAGGGCAGGAATGGACAAAGCAGCATCAGCCACAAAATGGTAAAGCTCTAAGTTAAGGCTGCATCAACTGGGCCACCTGCTGGCCAATTTCAGGCGAAAGGGCCACACCCATGCCTCCAGTGCCGAGCGCACAAAAAACATTCGGCTGCAACTCTTTTACATAAGGCATTTTTTCATCACCCATTCCCATAATACCCGACCAGCGCATTTGTATTTCATAATCGTGTCGCCTGTTGGGCAAAATCACTTCGTTTAAAAACCTTTCTAATTCCTTTTGGATTGTTTCAGAAGTAGTGAGGTCAGTGGTGCGTTCTTCGTCAAAAGCTTTGTTGCGGGCGCCGCCCAGCAATACCCTGTCGCCCAGGTTGCGGAAGTAATAAAAACCTTCGTCGTAATGAAAGGTGCCGTTCCAGGGCAAGTCTTTAATAGGCGATGTCAGCAGCACCTGCCCGCGCGCAGGCGTAATGACAGGCTCGGACAACAGGGGCTGTGTTAAGGCATTGGTGCAGATAAGCAACTGCGCCGCATTAAAAATGTAAGGCTGGTCGGTATGCACTTCTATGCCATTAGAAACGTCTGTAAATCCTTTTACTTCAATTCCATTCAGCACCTGTACGCCCATGCTTTGTACTTTTTGCAGCAATGCTTGCACCAGCTTGCCGCTGTGCAGGTAGCCTTCAAAGTTGTTTTTTACCATGTGCGCAGTCTGCCCAAAGCCAAACTTTTTAATTTTTTCCTCAGCTGCTTTGTAAGTAGCTTTTTCGCCGGTTATGCTTTTCAGCAGCGAGTTGAGGTAAACGGTATCTTCTTTTATTTTTTCTGAAGTGTACTTGTCCTTACCGCTAAACAGTTCGTAGCCGCCGCACCAGTCTAGGTCAATGGCTTTAGCGCCAAAATGCTTTTCAATTTTCTTCAGGCCTTTGTAGCGCAGCTCCACCAGTTGCAGCGTTTTATCCAGCCCCATGGTTTGTATATCGTCCACCACTTCACTTAAAGAGCCAAAGCAGGCAAAGCCCGCGTTGCGGGTGCTGGCGCCGGCGGGTAGTACGCTTTTTTCAAGAATGGTAATTTTTAGTTGCGGGTGTTTTTTCTTTAAGTAAAAAGCCGACCACAGACCGGCAAAACCGCTGCCGGCAATAATGACATCCTGCGGTGCCAGAAAACTTTCTTTTTCCCAAATGCTGATCATGGCTGCTGATTTTTTAACCTGCCTGAAGTTAAGGTTATTTTAACCGCGCATTAAGTTTAGGCGTATTACTTTTAAGCAACACTAAACCGTAAACTATGAAAAAACTACTCCTCTTTTTACTGGTGGCTTTCCTGGCTGCCGGTGCTTCTGCACAAGGTTTTAAAGACGTATTGAAAAAGGCTACTGTCAAAGATCAAAACGGCAAACCTGCCATTGGAAATGTGCTGCAAAAAGGCAGTAAAGGCGCATTGAGCAATGATGAAATTGTTGCGGGGCTGAAGCAGGCGCTGGAAGTAGGCACCGGCAAAGCCACCGGCAAACTTTCTGCAGTTGATGGCTTTTTGAAAGATGCCGCCATTAAAATACTGATGCCTGAAGAGGCAAAAAAAGTAGAACAGAAACTTCGCGCCGTAGGAATGGGCAAGCAGGTAGACAATGCCATTACATCGATGAACCGCGCGGCGGAAGATGCTGCTAAAAGTGCTGCACCCATATTTGTGGCTGCCATCAAAGAAATGAGCTTTGCCGATGCGCTTTCAATTTTGCGCGGCAGCGATGTGGCAGCTACGGCTTACCTGAACCAAAAAACATCAGCTGCGCTACGTACGGCCTTTGCACCGGTAATTGAAAAATCGTTGGAAAAAGTGGCTGCTACACAACACTGGAACACCGTTTTTACCACGTACAACAAATTCAGCCGCGAAAAAGTAGAAACTGATCTGGTGGCTTATGTAACCGAAAAAGCTTTGTATGGCATTTTCTATGGACTGGGCGAAGAAGAAAAAAAGATCCGCAAAGATCCTATGGCCCGCACAACCGATCTGTTGAAAAAAGTATTTTCCAATTAAAAGGAAAAAGGGACGTTTTTGGTAAAATAAAAAAAGTGCAAAATGTAAAAGGAAAAACAGACGTTTGAAAAGTAAAATAAAAGGGAGCAGAAATGCTCCCTTTTATTTTAAAAGGAAATGGAGACGTATTGGTAAATGCGGAAAAAACTGTTAAACCCAAAAGGAAAATCAAACCTTTTGCTTTCCACAAATGTTGGTGTAGATATTGTCTGTTTTTCTTAGAATTAAACGTTTATCTAAACCGGCCTTCAGGATTTTGAGAAGGCAATAACCGAACATGTTTCAACCAACAGGAAATGGATTAGGACTGCTGCTTACTTTATTGGCAATTTTCTTTTTTAGTTATGCAGGTGCGCAAGGTCGGCTGTCGGGCCGCGTGGTAGACCGCGCCACGCAAATGCCGCTGGCGGGCATCAGCGTTACGCTGCAGGATGCAGAAAGGGGAACAACCACCGATACGGCCGGCAATTTCCGTTTTACTGACTTGGCCATTAAAGCTTATACCATTGTTTTTACAGGTGTGGGCTACCAGCCGCAAACGCTTTTCAATACTGTCATCTCCGCCGGTAACGAAACAATTTTAAACATTGAACTGGAGCCTGCTGTAGCTTCGTTGTCTGAAGTGGTGGTGAAATCTAACCGGCGCACAGCGGCTGCTGCCACTATCGAATCACCACTGAGCGTGCAACGCCTCACCACAGAAGAAATAAGAAGTAATCCCGGTGGCAATTTTGATATCAGCAAGGTCATTCAAACCCTGCCCGGTGTAGGCGGCGGTGTAGGAGGTGGCGGCTTTAGAAATGACATCATCATACGAGGCGGTGCGCCCAACGAAAATGTTTTTTACCTGGATGGCATTGAAATACCGGTGATCAACCACTTTCAAACACAAGGCAGCTCCGGCGGCCCGCAGGGTATTTTGAATGTATCGTTTATTGAAGATGTAAAATTGAGTTCATCTGCTTTTGAAGCGCGGTACGACAATGCATTGAGTTCGGTGTTCCAGTTTCGGCAGCGTACTGGAAACCCTAATCGTGTACAAGGAAATGTGCGCCTGAGCGCCACCGATTTTTCTACCACGCTGGAAGGGCCACTTTCAAAAAGTGGAAAGACAACTTTTCTGGCATCAGCACGTCGTTCTTATTTACAGTTCCTATTCTCTGTTATCGATCTGCCCATACGGCCCAACTACTGGGATTTTCAAACCAAGATAACACACCAATTGAACGAAAAAACCACTGTTTCCTTTATAGGCCTTGGTGCTATTGATGAATTTTCTTTTGCCCAACTGAAAGATGCTACGCCGGAAAAATTATACATACTTAATTCTAACCCCTTCATCAACCAATGGAATTATACGGCAGGCATAACGCTGAAAAGACTGGTGCAAGACGGCTTTGTAAACATTGCGCTCAGCCGCAACACGTTTGATAACGACATTCAGCAATATGAAGACAATGAAGCCAAACTGGCTGATGAAAAAACATTGTCTTATCACTCACAGGAAACGGAAAACAAGCTGCGTATAGATGTAAACAAATACCGAAATGGCTGGAAGTGGGCTTATGGTGCTTCGGCGCAACTGGCTGATTATAGCAACAGCACGTTTAGTGTTGTTCGCCGCGAGCTGCGCGATGAAAATGATAATATTATTCAGCCAGAGGAAAGCCTCAACTTTAATTCTCCGCTAAAAAATTTCTGGCGCTTTGGTGGCTTTGCACAAGTGAGCCGCCGCTTTTTCGATTCGCGCCTGGGCATCAGCGCCGGCCTGCGTACCGATGTCAATACGTTGACTACAGACGGCAACAATCCTTTGCAAACCCTTTCACCGCGCATATCTTTTAGCTATGTGCTGGCCGAAAAGTGGACCGCTAATGCATCTGTTGGTTGTTATTATAAAATTCCGCCTTATACCATTTTAGGATTTGCCGATAACCGGGGCGTGCTGGTCAACAAATCGGCTGATTACCTGCGCAGCGATCATTACGTGGCAGGGTTGGAGTTTTTACCCTCCAACGCGTTGCGCTTTACC
>CBDTUH010000028.1:0-17533 GCA_965363375.1 uncultured bacterium | reverse complement strand
CTGAATGGTGCCAAAGTACAATTAACCAATGGTGCCGTGCTGGTAGTAACCAATCCGGCACCTAATGCTCTCACCCGCATTGATGGACACCTGATAAGTGAAGGGGAGCAAAATAAATTGAACTGGCACATAGGCACTACCGCAGGAACGTATACCGTGCCCTGGGGCTATGGGGTCTCTTCTTATTTGCCTTTATCATTTACCAAATCGGCTGGTGCAGGCAGCGGACTGTTTTCTTTTGCCACTTATCGCAGCAGCTGGCATAACAGTACCGAAACACCAGATGGTATAGGCGCTTTGGTGCATAACGGAACCGACTATTCGCACCAGGCTATTGACCGTTTCTGGTATGTACATGCAGATGCATACACCACATTGCCGGAGATTACCAACCTTACATTTTTATATAGCGCTGCGGAACATGCGGCACCCAATGCGGTGACGGAGACAGCCTTAAAAGCGCAGCGCTGGAACGAAGTAATTCAAAAGTGGACTGAATGGCGCGCAGAAAGTACAGCCGATGATATACTTAACAGGGTTGACGTTTCTTCGGTTGCGGCCGGAAGCTTTTCAGGGTGGTGGACGCTGGCAAGCCAGCCTTTTGCCTTACCGGTGCAATGGCTTTCCTTTGATGCGGTTGTTAAAGGCCAAAATGTACATCTGAATTGGCGCACCGCAATGGAACAACAACATGATTATTTTATAGTTGAGCGCAGTACAGACGGTGTTCGCTTTAGTGCCATTGGCCAGGTTCGGGAAGCAGACAACAGCAGCGAGAACAGAAGTTATCATTTTGTAGATGAAAATGTGGCTGCCGGAAAGTGGTTTTACCGACTAAGGCAATCCGACACAAATGGTAGGTTTCAATATTCGGAGGTACGGGCAGTAAAGCTAAGCGGTATTTCAGGGTTAAGTGTATATCCTAATCCGGTTGTGGGGCCCAGTTTCTTTGTTGCTTTGCAAAAGAATCTACCGGCACCAGCCATCCTTTATATTACAGATGCAAATGGTATAAGGGTTCACCAGCAGGCTGTTCCTTCCAATACCCAAACCATACCGGTGCATTTGCAACAGCCACTGCCTGCAGGTTTGTATTTTATCAAGCTGCAAAACAAGGGCTTGGTTTTACAGGAAAAGCTGATTGTGTATTAACAGAAAAGAACAATTTTATGGTCAAAGCATTATGCTAACAACGCAAATGTTGTTGGTATAATGCTTTGATGCATTTTGATGAAGCTGACCAGTGAGCTTAAAAAGAATTTAAAAGATTTTGTGTTTCTAAGATGAAAACGGTTTTGTTATTTTTACAAAATTAAAGCGTAGAATAGGCGTAGGTTATTTGGATAACTAAAGGCCTATACGGATATTTGCACCTTTATTATTGGCCCCGTAGTTCAATGGATAGAATAGGAGTTTCCTAAACTCTAGATCCAAGTTCGATTCTTGGCGGGGCTACACCAGCCGCACGTTTAAAATTTTTAAAGCAGTGCGGCTTTTACATTTCTGTAATTAAATACCGGCCCGGCATTACGGCATTTTTTAAATGATTCAACAGTTTATTCATGCGTATTGGTTTTGATGCAAAACGTGCCTATCATAATGATACAGGATTGGGCAATTACAGCCGTACATTGATTGATAGCCTGATTGCTCAATTTCCCGGGCACCAGTATTTTTTATTCAATCCAAAACCATCCCTAAAATACAAAGTGCCTCTATTACCTAATGTGCAGGAAGTGTTGCCCCCAACGCCGCTGTATCGCAGGTTTCATTCTTTATGGAGAAGCATCGGGCTCGCGGGCGACCTCAAGAAAAATAGCATTGAACTTTTTCACGGCCTGAGTCACGAGTTGCCAAGAGGAATTGAAAGGTCGGGTGTTCGTTCTGTGGTTACCATTCATGACCTGATATTTGAATTTTATCCGCAGCTATACAATCCTATAGATGTATTTACCTATAAAAATAAATTCAGGCACGCCTGTAATCAGGCAGACCGTATTATTGCCATCAGCCAGAAAACAAAGGACGATATTGTAGAAAGGTATGGCATAAGGGAAAACAAAATAGATGTTTGCTACCAAAGCTGTGATCCTAGATTTCAGAATCGGGTACCGGATGCGGCCAAACAAAAAGTTCGTGATAAATACAGCCTTCCGCCACAGTATTTTCTGTCTGTAGGTTCTATTATTGAACGTAAAAACCTGCTGAATGTGTGTAAGGCTTTGCATGCGGTTAAAAAAGAAATTTCTGTTCCGCTGGTGGTGATCGGCAACGGCAGAAAATATAAAGCGCAGGTAAAAGAATATTTGCAAAAGCATGGCCTGGCAAACGATGTTATTTTCCTTTCGGAAAAAGATGAAGCCAAAAATGATGTCGACTTTAAAAATTCCAATGATTTTCCGGCTATCTATCAAATGGCAATAGCTATGATTTATCCTTCTTTTTATGAAGGGTTTGGTCTGCCGGTTTTAGAGGCTTTATGGAGCGGCATACCCGTTATTACGTCTTCGGTTTCCTGCCTTCCTGAAGCGGGTGGCCCCGGTGCTTTTTACGTAGATCCTGATAAGCCGGATGAAATAGCAGCTGCCATGTTACATATTGCCCAACATCAGAATTCGTTAGAAAAGGTAATAGATGCCGGTTACCAACACGCGCAAAAATTTACAATAGAACAAACTGCAAAAGCAGTAATGGATGTTTATAGAAAGACGATGGAGAGGTAATATTCTGAATTGATTTTACAAAACCATCTCAGCGCGTTGTTCAAAAATTCAACTTTTTGTTAAGTGCTCAACAGCATAATCGGCTACCTGTTTTCCTCATTTATAAAAGGAAAAAGAGACGTTTTTGTTAAACTATAAAAACGTCTCTTTTTCCTTTTGCTGAAGTATCATTTTACTCAAAGATTGCCAAACAAACCAGCTGCCCATTGCAGGTTTACAGCTGCCTGCCGGTTCTTTTGCATGGTTTCAAAAAGCTTTTGCTGCCCTTCAATGGTTTTCTGCTCGCGTGCATTAATCAGGAAAAGAGAACTTTCACCATTTCTGAACTTGGTTTCCTCGCCTTTTTGCAGGGCTGTTAAGTTGGCTATCAGGGCCTCTTGCACCTGCAACTGTTGCGTGGTTTGCTGCCATTCCGTATAATAAGCTTTTACTTTGTTTTGCAGCTCCAACAATTTGTTCGATCGTGCCAGCCTTGCCTGTTCTACTTTCAGCTGCGCAGCCTTGTAGGCGCCTCTGCCTTCCGAAAGGCGCAGGGGTAATGACATGCTAATGCCATAGCGGTAATTGTTTTCAAAAAAAGGCTGCTTCACCGCTGTGGAAAATTCACGGCCTATATGGTTGTATTTTACATCTACCTGCGGCAACAGCATTTGAAATTTGAGGCGCTGGTCTATCTGCAATTCACTTATCTTAAACTGGTAAGCCTGCAGTATTGGATGGGCAGCAGCGGCCTGCAGCAGCTCGGGCAAAAACGTCTCGTTTTCCTTTTGATCATTTTGAGGTACCACATCTTCCGGCAGCTCGTAAGGTTCATCATTCTCCTGCCACAGGTAAAGCGATAGCTCCAGCCTGCTTTTGGCCAGCTGGGTAAACGTCTCTATTTCCTTTTGCTCAAACAGCTGCACCTGGCTTATTGCTTCCAGTGTGTCTATGGCTGGGCGCTCACCCAGGTTGTAAGCCATCTTTACCATCTGCAGCCGCTGCCGGCTGTTTTGCAATGCCTGCCGCACTAGCAACAGTTGCCGGTGCTGTGCCCACCACTGCCAGTAAGCATTAAGCGCCTGCTGCATCAGGTCGTTCACGGTAACCCTTCTTTCTGCTTCGGAGGCTTGCTGCATTACTTTAGCCTGCTGCACCGCCGCGCGGCGCTTGTCCATCAGCAGATGCTGCACCAGCGGTACCGATACGCCCACATAGTTGATGCTGCCTTTGGTTTCTTCGGGGTTGAGCCGGTCGCCATTCACCGTTTCTATGCCTGCATAAAAATCAACGCCATACCAGGTGGGTACTTTTAGTTCGCTCCACTGCTGGTTGTAATAGGTAACGCCGTCAAACAGCTTGCGGCTGCTGCTGTGCGATGCTACAGGGTCGAAAAAGCCGCGGCTTGCCGTGAGGTTGGCATCGGCAATGCGCACCTCCAGCGCCGCCTGCCGGGCTACCGGGTGATAGGTTTTTACGGCCGCTACCAGGTCTTGCTCCGAAAATATTTTTTGTGCCTGCACGCCTGCTGTAAAGCATAGTGCAAGCAGTATCAGAATGTATTTCATTTGGCCGCCACTTCTTTTTGAGGTTTGTAATAATCGGGTGGAAACGAATTGATGTTGCGCCACACCTCGTACCACAGCGGCACATTCTTTAGTAGCGCAATACCATTGGCGCCGGTACCCATGCTGAGTTGCTTAGGCCACTTGCGGTAGTTTCTATCTTCTTTTACAATCAGCTTGAATTTTCCGTTCACACTCACATCGCTTTCCACAGCCGATACAATGCCCTGGTAGGTGCCGTAAGATGCCTGCGGCCAGCCGCTGAACACAATGGCCGGGAAACCGTCAAACAAAAACCGCACTTTCTGCCCTGGAGCCATTAGCGGCAGGTCTACAGGGCGCACATACATTTCCACTGCATAGTCCACTTCGGCAGGTACAATATGCACCAGCATGTCGCCTTCCTTTACCACTTCGCCAATGCCGCTTTTAAGCGCCTGAATGATCTGCCCGCTTTGCGGCGCAATTACATAGTACATGCCGTTGCGGATGGCATAGGAGGTATACTGGTTTTGCAACTTGGCAATTTCGCCCTGCCCCGCTGCGGCTGAAGAGAGGGAGCCAAAGCGGTCGCTCTGCGCTTTGGAAACCTTTTCGTTGTACTCCTGCTGCACGGCGCTAAACTCCAGTTGTACTATTCCCAGTTCCTGCCGCGAAGCCGTCAGCTTGTTTTCGGCACTTGTTTTTTTGGCCAGTGCCGACTGGTAGGCCTGGTTGCGCTGCTCCAGTTGCGTAAGCGATACCAGTCCGCTGTCGTGCAGCGCCTTTTGCCGGCTGTATTGCATTTGCGCAATTCTCCAATCGTTTTGCGCGGCTATCATATCCATACTGTCCGATACTACTTTTACTTCTGCCTGGCTGTACTTGTTGCGCAGTTGCGTTAGCTTGGCCCTCAGCGCCCCCTCCAGTGCTGCTATCTGCTGGTCGGCCGCTTCTATTTTGTTTTGGTAATAATTAACGGATGATTGCTTGGCTGTAATCTGTTGTTCTGTGCGTTGTAATAGTTGCGGGTCAAGGTAGTCGGCTTTAATTTCAGAAAGCTGCAAAATGGTATCGCCTTTGGCCACGTAATCGCCTTCTTTGATGTACCATTTTTCGATTCGTCCGCCAATAATGGTGTTGATGGTCTGTGGCCTTTGTTCCTGCTTCAGCGCTGTTACTTTGCCACTGGCCCGGATGTTTTGGGTCCAGGGCACAAAAAGCAGCCCTGCCAGGAGCAGCAGCAATACATAAAACCAGACTCTAATTCCACTTTTTCGGTTATAGCGGTACACATGCTGTTGTGCATTAAAATATTTCGAGTTCATGTTGCTTAAGGTTTAGTGTTGTAGACGAATTACTTTGTCGCACTGCTGTGCAAAGTCCTGTTCATTGGTGGCTATCAGCACTGTAACATCTTCTATCTGCAACAGTAGCTTTTGAATACTGCTCTGGTACTGTTCTTCTATACCCTGCCAGGGTTCTTCCAGCAGCAGCAGGCGTGGCTTGTGTGCCAGTGCCCGCACCAGCAGCAGCTTTTGCACTACATTGCGCGGCAGGCGTTTGCCCGTAGCATCCAGCGCCGTATCGTAACCGGCCGGTAGCGATGCTATGAAGGCCTGCAGGCCTGCTTGCAAGGCCAGACTGTGTACATAAGCCTTGTCAATACCTTCTCTACCCATGGTGATGTTTTCCCAAAGGGTGCCTTCAAAAATGTTCTCGTAAGGAAAAAGAATGCCCGTGCGTTCGCGCAATGATGAAAGATTGTAATTACCTATGGGCACATTATTGATAGAGAGCGAGCCCGTAAAATCTTTATAAATGCCCAGCAGTAGTTTCAGCAGGGTTGACTTACCCGAGCCGTCGAGGCCGGTAATGCAAACCTTTTGTCCCTTTTGAATTTGAAAGGTAAGATTGCTGATGATGGGTTTGCCTTGCTCGTAAGCAAACTGCAACTGGCTGGCCTCTATGCTGACAGCGCCTGCATTATCCAGTTCAAAGCTGCCGGGCTCTTCCACAGGCTTGTCGGTCAGCTTGCTTACTTTTTCTATCGCTGTCAGCACATCATAGGCGCTGTCCAGGCTCAGGATGGTTTTTTCTACCGCATTGATGATGGTGATGATGATGATTTCGGCGGCTACAAACTGCCCGATGTTGATCTGCTGGTTCAATAGCAGCATTACACCCACAATGAGCATGGCGGCGGTAATAAGTACTTTAAAAACTACCAGGGTGCGGTACTGAAACAGCAATACGCCAAAGTGCTCTGTGCGGGCATTGAGGTAGGAGATGGTTTTTTCGTTGGCCTTTTTAAGGTGCAGCCCGGTGGTAGCCGAAAGCTTAAACGTTTTGGTCATGCGGGCCATTTCCTCGAGCCAGCCAACAAACGAATATTTATAATGGCTTTCTGCTAGCGAGCTTTTTAGGCCTTTGCTGCCCGTAAAGTACAGTATCAGCCATAACACGATCAGCAGCATAATGCCAAACAGAATAAAGAATGGATGGTAAAAAGAAAGTAGCAGCAGGCCAAACAAAATCTGTATGGAAGCCGTGGGCAGCTCCAGCAGCATTTTGGAAATGCTTTTCTGCAGCGCCGTTGTGTCAAAAAAACGGTTCACCAGCTCGGGCAGGTAAAGCATGTCTATCTTTTTCAGGTCCAGCTTGGGTATGCGGTCGGCAAAGGCAAAAGCATACCTGGCAAAAATGCGCTGCTGTATTCTTTCTATCACCCGCATTTGCGCGGTTTGAATTAGGCCTGTAAAAAGCACGGCCACCACCAGTATAGAGATAAGCACCACCAGCGATGCGGAAAGTGTTCCGCCCAGCACATACCCGATTATGGTTTGAATACCCACGGGCAGCGAAAGTTGTATAAGGCCACCCAGTATGGCGTAAAAATAAATATCTCTTATATCTGATTTTTCTTCCTGCACCAGGTTCCACAACCTTTTGGCAGGATGTATTTGTTCCGGCATATAGTAAAAACTTGTTGATGAGAGAATTGGTTAAAGCACAAACAATAAATCAACAAGTAAGGTTTGGAGGCGGAACGGGTTGGTCCAGGACAGGCCGCGGAAGGAAAAGCGGGGTGTGTGCACCGTGGTGGTTGTAAAGTTGCAAGCAAAAGCTGCATTTGTGGCCCCCTTGCACCGTGTACTCTTTTACCTCTTTTTTGCCATCACCTTTTTTATCTTCTGTTTCCATTACCTGCTCAAAGCCGGTACCCGCCAGCTGCACCGAGTGCGCTACCGTTACCACGCTGAAAAGCAACAGAAAGAATATGGCAATGACTTTTTTCATTTTCGAGTGCAAATATGCAGTACCGCTACAACTGTTGCGACGCTGTTGTTGTTTAAGCTATGGATTATAGCTGTTAGCTATAGAACATGCTTCTTGTTAACAAATAATTGGCAGCAAGGTTCAAAATCCTTTTTATGAATAGCTTTGGCCTTCTTTTTAAAACAATACAATGCCGGGTCATATCATCAAGCGCTATCGCGAGATCAAAAATTTTTCGCAGAAGTATGTTGCGGCCCAGATGGGTATTTCGCAAAACGCTTACAGCAAAATAGAAAACAACATTACACAGCTGACGGTGCACCACGTAAAGCAGTTGTCTAAAATTTTGGAAGTGCCGGTAACCGACCTGCTGAATGATGATTTTGAAATTCACCGGCCTTTTCACCTGCCGCGCACCGTTGGTAAAACCGACCTGCTGACCGCCATTCAACACCTGCAGCAAAAGCTGGAAGCAAAGCATGCCGCCCGCCACGAAAGCTACGTGGTGGCCATGTCGCTGGTGCTGGCGGCCGATAGTTCGGTGAGCATGGTGCACTAATTCCTATATAAACAAAAAGGCACCTGCGCAGGTGCCTTTTTGTAAAAGGAAAAAGAGACGTTTTGAAAGTTGTCAGTCATCAGTCAAAAGGGAAAAGAGACGTTTTGCCATTCGGTTTCTCTTATTCACAATTGAACATTCCCGATTAACAAAAGGAAAAACAGACGTTTTGGAAACCAATTTGATTTAATCAATACTACTAATACTACCAAGACAACTCAATACAACTAAACTTAAAAGGAAAATGAGACGTTTTTAAAACACACCATCGGCCAGCTCCAGCTGACTGTTATTGATAAAGTTGACCAGTGCCGCGGTGTTCTTTATTTTAAGTTTATGCAAAATATGGTAGCGGTGCACTTCTACTGTTTTTAACGATATGCAAAGTTCTTCGGCAATTTCTTTGGAAGAGTGTCCTTTCTTCAGCAGGCTGATCACCTCAAGCTCGCGGGCCGACAGCGAGTTGATGCCGCTGTTGGCCTCCTCGCCGTTCAGCATTTGTTCGGAAAGAATGTTTTTTATTTCCTGGCAAACATATTTATTGCCTTTGTTCACTTCGGCAATGGCGGTAAACATTTCTTCCTTGGTGGAGTTTTTGGTTACATAGCCCGAAGCGCCCTTTTGAATGATTTTGCGTGCATAGGTGGGCTGCGTGTGCAGCGATACGCCCAGCACCTTACTGGCCGGCGCATACTTGCGCACCTGTTGCGTGGCTTCTATACCGTTCATGCCGGGCAGGTTAATGTCCATGATAACCACATTAGGCCGCAGTGTTTTGGCAAGTTCAATACCTTCTTCGGCGCTGCCGGCTTCGCCCACCACTTCAAAAGAAGGGCTGCTGTTTAAAATAAATGACCAGGTTTCTCTTACCAGCTTGTGGTCGTCAATAATCAATAATGTGGTTTTTGAGTTAACGGTATTCATATTGGATTTTTTTCTTTTTAGGATAAGGGAAAGTTGATGAATAATTTGCAACCGGCACCCGGTGCGGTTTGTAGCGTCATGATTCCTTTAAAAATATGGCTGCGGTGCTCTATGTTGCGCAGGCCCAGGCCGTTTGGCGTTTTGCCGGCATCAAAGCCAACACCGTTATCGGCCACCAGCACCTGCAGGGTTTGGTGCTGCTGCACTACTTTTAGTTGTACCTGCGTAGCCTTGGCATATTTTACAATGTTGTTCAGCTGCTCCTGCATAATGCGGTAAATGGTCAGCTGCATGTTCTTGTCTATTGTAGCTTCGTTGCAGTCAAATTGCAATGTAATAGCAAAAAGGCTGAGCGATTTGTAGTGCTCTACCAGTTCTGCCAATGTGGCTTCAAAACCAAGGTCGGCCATTACAGGCGTTACCAGCTGCCGGCTGAGCGTGCGTATTTCGTTGATGGCCTTTTGCGCCAGCGTCACGCTTTTATCTATAAACTGGGTACGGTGGTCGGGGTAGTCGCGTATGTTTTCAATATAGAGTTTTATTGTGGTCAATATCTGGTTCACGTTATCGTGCAGTTCTTTGCCTATTTCGCTACGCTCTTTTTCCTGTGTGCTGATGATGGCTTTGGAAATGGCCTTTTCCGTTTCTTTTATTTTAGAGATGTCCTGCATGGAGCCAATCATGCGGATGCCTTCGCCTTTTTCGTTACGGATGATGATGGCGCGGTCGTACACTTGGGCAATGGTGCCATCTGCTTTTATAAAGCGGTATTCGCCTTCCCAGGTGGTGGCAGCGGGGTTGTGCAGCGCCTGGTTAATGCTTTCGGTTATGCGCTTTTTATCGGCAGGGTACAGGTGGTCGCCCCAGCTGTCGGTAAGGGCCTGCGGCTTATTGGTATGGCCATAGGTTTTGGTAAAGGCCTCGTTAAAGTAATTACTGTTTTTTACCACATCCCAATCCCAGATGGCATCTGTTGTGGCTTTGGATACAAATTCAAACCGCTCGTTCGAAATCTTGAGATTGATCTCCTGTTCTTTACGCCCCGTAATATCACGGAAATAAACCGACAGCCCTTCGCTGGAAGGATAGGCACTCACTTCTATCCACTTTTGCTTGGGGGCAAAATATTCTTCAAAACGGGCTGCCTGCTGCTCGCGCACGGCTTTTGTATACTCGCTGTGAAACTTCAGCGGAACAGCCTCTTTGTATTCCTCCCAAAGATTTTTGCCCAGCATATCTTCCCGTTTGGGCCCCAGTATTTCTTCTGCTTTTTTGTTCCAGTAAGTAACATTCCAGTTATGGTCGAGGGTAAAAAAGCCATCGCCAATACTCTCCAGTATATGCTTCAGGCGCTGCTCCGATGCTTGCAATTGCAGCTCGTGCAGCCTGCTTTCGGTTATGTTTTTGGTGGCGCCCTTCAGGGTTACCGGCTGGCCCTCGCTATTGCGTACCAGCTCGGAGTAGTGAATAAGATAGGCAATATCGCCATTGGGTTTTATAATGCGGTGCTCGTAATGAAAATAGGTATCGTTGCACAGTTGTTCCAGATCGTGCTGCAGGCGTGGCGCATCATCGGGATGAACAAAAGATAAAAATTCGGGAAGCGTTACTTTATTATCCGGCGGCACAGGCAGGCCGTACATTTCAAAAATTTCATCGGAGCAGGTATAAACCTGCGCGGCTATATCCAGTTCCCACCAGGCAATTTCGGCCAGCATGTAGGCTCGGTTCAGCCGCTTTTGCTGCAGCTCGGCCTGCCTGGTGGCGTGGGCATCTTTGGCTATGGCATATAATATTTTTTCTTCCGCATCCCAGGTTGCCGACCATAAAATGGGTTTGATGCTGCCGTCTTTGCATATGTAGCTGTTCTCAAAGTTGTTGATGCTGTGGCCTTCCATCAGGTGTTGAGCAGCCTGTTGGGTGCGGGCTTTATCGGCTTCGCAAACCAGGTCAATAGCTTTGATGCCTACCAGTTCTTCCGGCAGGTAGCCCCACACAGCCTTTGCGGCAGCACTTGCCGACAAAAAATAACCTTCTTCGTTAAAGGAGCAGATAACATCGGGTGAGGAACGGAGCAGCTTTTGCAACATCTGCAGCTGCCGCGCGGGTGCAGGCAACCCTTCAGTAATACAGGCACGGCTGCCGGCTGGTTTGTCTTTCATGCAGAAATTGGATTTCGCATACTAAGATAATCGGTTTGGCCAGAAAAATAAGTGTAACACTTTATGACCTGCATCAGTTTAGGTAAAAACGCCTAGCATGGCTTATGGCCGGCGTTCTAAATTGATTTGTTTTATAAACTGCGATCAATTGAATAAATCTTATAAGTTGATAATTTAAAACGTCTGTTTTTCCTTTTGTGAATAGAGAAACCGAAAAGCAAAACGTCTATTTTTCCTTTTGGCTGATGACTGCGGACTGATGACTGACAACTTTCAAATCGTCTCTTTTTCCTTTTAACCCTGCAGGTACTAATTGGTCATTTGCTTTTGCTGCGCCTGTGGCCGGTCGGCTGCACGCGGGCGAATGATGAGGCGCAGGGTAGGGTCGTTAGTGATAAAAGACCAGAACCAGTTGAACAACAGCCACACCTTGTTGCGGAAGCCGGCAATGGGCAAAATATGGATAAACAGCCAAGTAAACCAGGCGATAAAACCTTTCAGGAACATATTGGGCAGGTCGGCCACGGCCTCGTACTTGCTAATGATGGCCATAGAGCCTTTGTCGTTGTAGGTAAAAGATTTCATGGCCTCGCCGCGGTGCAGGCGCTCCAGGTTTTTGGCCAGTAGCTGCCCCTGCTGTATAGCTACCTGCGCCAGCTGCGGGTGTCCGTTGGGAAAGGCGGCATCGGTGGTTTGCATACAAATATCGCCCAGCGCAAAAACGTTTGGAAATCCTTTTACTGCGTTGTATTCATCCACCATAATGCGGCGGCCACGCGCTATTACTTCGGCCGGCAGGCCCGGCACTTCCTGCCCGGTTACGCCCGAAGCCCAGATAAGAGTTTGCGTAGGCAGTACCTCGCCATTGGCCAATATTACATTGCCCTCCTGATAATCTTTTACCGGTGTGTTCATCTTTATATGCACACCCAGCTTTTGAAGCTCTTTCATGGCCTCTGCCTGCGCTTTTTCGCTCATGGGCCCCAGCAGTACGGGGCCAGCATCTACCAGGTAAATGCGGGGGCGATGTTGGGTAAACTCCGGGTATTCTTTAGTAATAATGTTGCGGCCCATTTCGGCCAGCATACCGGCTACCTCTACGCCAGTGGGGCCGCCCCCGGCAATCACAATGTTGGAAAGCCTTTCGCGCTCCGCCATATCCTGGCTGCGAACGGCTCTTTCCATGTTCAGCAAAATATGGTTGCGCATGTTTAGTGCATCGTCAATGGTTTTCATGGGCAGCGCGCAGCGCTTTACATTCTCCATTCCAAAGTAGTTGGTAACGGTGCCCACGGCCAGCACCAGGTAATCGTACTGCAGCATGCCAGTATCCGTTTCAATGGTGTTGCTTTCGGCATTTACTTTTACCAGCGAATCCAAGTGAAAGCGCAGGTTTTTTTTGCCTTGAAACATGCGGCGAAACGGGTAAGTAATATTGGAAGGTTCTATAAAAGCTGTAGCCACCTGGTATAGCAGCGGCGGAAAAAAATGATAGTTGTTTTGGTCAACCAGCGTTATTTCGTAATGTTGGCTGTCATCCATCTGCTTGATGAAGTTGATGCCGGCAAAGCCGCCACCTACTACCACTATCTTTTTTTTCTGCTGCGCATCCATACTTTCGTTTTTTTATCGTCTGTTGAGGCGTGTTTTTAAAACCTCTCTTTTTCCTTTTGCATTGCTCATTAGTCGTAAGCCCGTTTAAAATTAAGCTTTATACGGCTCTATTAATACATAACCTGTTGATGCGTAAACTGATGGCAATTATTGCGCCATCCAGAGGCTAAAAGGCCGGTTGAAAAGATCAAATAGGGCTCATATAAAAGTTGGATTTTATATGGATACGATATAAATTAAAACAAAACAACCGTATTAATACGGTGGGCTTTGCCGTATTAACCGTAATGGAAACCCCCTTTGTACTGTGTAACTTGCCGCATTAATGTATATGAAACAAGTAATGAGTAAACAGGCTATTGAGCTTTGGGAGGCTTGGATTGACCTGCAACTGGCAGATGAGCAAAGCACCGGAACATTGTTTGTATGGGGCGAGCTTTGTGTTGGTAACAGCCTTTCGGAGCCGGTACTGGTAAAAAGAAAATTGCAGGGTGCCAACAACTCGCACCTGTACCTGGAGGTAATACCCTATATTATAGAAAAAGAAGGCCGCGTTACCGAAACCCGCTTCTCAGAGGCCGTGCTAAGCACGGCACAGTACTCCAAAATTATTATATGCGCCGGCGAAGAAGTGCTGGTGGAAATTGACAATATTGAATTGTTGGATTAGGGATTTTTTTATAAAAGAGCTGCCATAGCAGCGCGTAACCAAAACTACCTGTGCATTGTTAGAACAACCTTTACACCTGGTAAAGGTTGTTTTTTATGGCATATATTACCAGTCCGGCAATATTTTTTGCCTCTATCTTTTCCAGAATTTTTTCGCGGTAGCCTTCTATAGTGCGGATGCTAAGGCCCAGCTGGCTGGCTATTTCTTTATTAGAGAGCTCCTGGCATATCAGCTTGATGATCTCAATTTCCTTGGCGTTAAAGGAAGGCTTTTTGCTGGTCTTGTAAGGGTTGAAATGGCTTTTGGCAATCATCTGCGCCAGTTTGTTGCTGGTGGCATTGCAATAATAGGTTTCGCCTTTGTATACCGATTTTACAGCCTGCAGCACTTCGGCCTTGTGCGTATTTTTCAGCAGGTAGCCTTTGGCGCCGGCTTCCAGCATGTCCACCACCAGGTTTTCTTCATCAAACATCGACAGGGCTATTACTTCTATATGCGGCCATTGTGTTTTTATGGCGCGTGTGGCTTCCACGCCATCTACATACGGCATTTTAATATCGGTGATCACTACATCGGGCTGGTGCTGTTCTACCAATAGCAGCAGCTCGCGGCCATTTTCGGCTTCGGCGGCTATCTGCACATCTTCCTGCTTGCGCAGCATTACCTTAAAACCGTCCCTGAAAATTTCGTGATCGTCGGCAATTACAATTTTTATAGGCGTGTACATAGCGGTTAATTGATGGGTATTTCAAACTGGTAGCTGGTTCCTTTGCCCGGCCTCGACTCTACGGCAAAGGAGCCGCCCATAATTTCGGCGCGGCTTTTCAGGTTGCGCAGGCCCAGGCCGGTGCTTTCCCTGGCTTTGTTGCTGTAATCGAAACCAACCCCGTTGTCTTCCGTTTTTAAAATTAAGGTATTGCCCTTTAACGAAAGGTCAATCACCAGGTGCGTGGCTTGCGCATGCTTAATAGTGTTGTGCGTTATCTCTTGTACAATACGGTAAATGTTGATGCTTTTTTCCTGGTTGATATCGGGCAGCTGGCCATAGTTAAGTTTTATTTTCAGAGAGGAGCGTGCCACATTATCAACAAACTGGTGCAAGGCGGCTATCAGTCCTTTGCGTATGAGTGTATTGGGCATCAGGTTAGCCGATATTTCGCGAAGGCGGGTAATCAGGTCGTCCAGGTGTCCGCTGGCCCTGTCCAGCTGGTACTGGTCGTCTTCATCTGCCGTATCTACGCTGTTTATTTTAAACTTGATAGCCGATAGCAGCGGGCCCAGCTCATCGTGCAGGTCGGCGGCAATACGGGTGCGCTCTTTTTCCAGCGTAGTAATTTCGGCCAGAATGTTCAGGCGGTGCAGCTCCAGGTTGCGGCGCTGCTGCCGTATAATGGAGATAATGAAAAAAAGTATAATGGTACCAATTACAGCAGCTGTAATTATGATGGCATTAAAGAGGAGTTTTTCCTGGGGATCCATATAAGAGCAACTGCATAAATGAGGTTACAAAGTAAATTAATAACGCGCATGATATCAAACACGCTGGTGCGAAAGGCCCTGCTGTGCATCATGCCATAGATATAAAATATCTCAAGTAGTATTTTAAAAGTAAAGTAAATAACAAAGGCTACGCAAATAATGAAGGCCGCATTTTTCAGCAGGTTGCCGCTTTCCTGCGTAAGCAGGCGGTTGATCATGCTGATGCTGAGCAGCACAATTGGAAACGAATAGAAAACCCGGAAGTAAGCAGCTACGCGTGTGATTTCTGAAAACACAAAAACCTCGGCCAGCCAAAAAAGTATAAAAGAAGCCCCCAGCGCCCACAACAGCCATTTGCTTCTGTCGAAAAGCTGCCAGCAATAAAAAAGCCACAGCAGCAGCAACGATTCGATCAACACATAAATGTTATTGTTCATCATATTGCTGCGCAGGTAAAGAATGGTAAAATGAGACACAATCTCGTTGGCGGCGCCTGCCCATATAAATACAAAAAAAGGCAGAAAGGAACGAACTGCCTTTTTGTATTGAAAGAGGGCAATGATAGCCGCCAGCATAACGGAATAAGATGCGAAGTCGGAAAAAAAGGCTTTACTCATTAAGGCGTGGAGTTGGTGTCGTCATCGGTGTTCAGGTAAGAGTTTTCGGGGCAATCTTCGGGACAGCGCTGGCCATCTTCTACAATTACGCCGTTTTCGGCTCCAAAGCCGTCCGTGCGGCTGGCATCGGGCAAAATGTCCTGTCCTTTTTCGTTAACGCCTACGGCTACCAGTTTTACCTCGTGTCGGTCGCCCATACCTAGGTAAATGCGCACCTTGGTGCAGCCGGGCTGTGCCAGCAGGGCATCAAAAGCGGCGCGGTCAAAAGTTTCGCAAACGGGTAAGGTTTTAGGGCCTTTAAATTCGTCTTTTACCATCTTTTCGCGGTTGCGCCTGAAGTTTCGGGTAAGTTTTTTAGCTAGTTCGGGTGTAATAAAATTCCTCATACAATGGTGGTTTGTGTTTTGTAGAAAAAACAATTTTGCAATAATGCAGTGATTTTATTTATAAAACAACCGTATTTATACCTATGGCATTTAAGTGGTACCACGGTTGACTTCAGCCCCTAAATTAATGCAGCTTTGCAACAAACAAAACAACTGCATGACGGTAGAAGCCCTAATACGCAATTGGCATGATTATGACCGGCAAAAAGCCGCGCTACTGAAAAGCGTGGACCGCTTTGATGTAAGCGCCGATTGGGAACTGGCTTACCTGGCCCGCAAAATTAAAAGCACCTACCACTTTATACCCGAAAGCCTGATACGCGAAGCCATACAGCAATGTGCCGAGCGCCGCACCGGCCCCTGCAGCCGCGCCACTTTTACAGAAGACGTTTTAAGGAGGTTGAGCATTCCGCTGTAACCTGACAAGTAAACCAAAACTAACTTTATCTATTGCTCAACCTCCTTAAAATTTCTTTATTAAAAACGTCTCATTTTCCTTTTGTAAATGGTCAATGGTGAATGGAGCTGCCGAATGGTAAAACGTCTCTTTTTCCTTTTACTTGAACATTGAATATTGAGCATTAACTATTGACTATTCACTTCCTCATTCCTCAGTTCCTAGTTCCTTGTTCGATATTCCAAACGTTTGTTTTTCCTTTTGGCCATCGTAATCCGGGCCCAAACTTTTTTTGGCTGTAAGTAAATGGTATGGCTATCTTTGCTTGAGTTCTTTCAGCAATCACTTATCAAGAAAGGCAGAGGGATATGGCCCGATGAAGCCTTGACAACCTGTTTTGCAGCAATGCAGAATAAGGTGCCAACTCCATCACGTCGGAAAGGCGTGACAGATAAGTCAGAGTAACAGCTTTGTATACCTTTTACCAGATTATAACAAGCGCTTCTGACTTTTGGCGGAAGCGCTTTTTTTATGCCTTCCCTTTTTTGAAACGAGTGTTGCCCTATTGATGTAAACAAATAAAAACAACAATACTTTCAAATGAGCAGCAACAACAAGTTAACGATCGGCCTGTTTGGCTTTGGCGTGGTAGGCGAGGGTATTTACCAGGTATTGCAGCAAACCCCTTCTTTAAATGCCGTTATCAAAAAAATATGTATTAAAGACGCTACCAAAAAGCGCAGCATCGGTTCCGAAAATTTTACTACCGACTACGATGCTATTTTAGCCGACGACGAAATAAACCTGGTGGTGGAATTGATATCCGATGCGGATGAAGCGCACAAAATAGTAACTACGGCACTGCAGCGCGGCAAGGCCGTGGTAAGCGCCAATAAAAAACTGATAGCCGAGCACCTGCCACAGCTGTTGCAGCTGCAGCAGCAATACAACACACCATTTCTATACGAAGCGGCCGTGTGCGGCTCCATCCCCATCATTCGCAACTTGGAGGAGTATTACGACAACGACCTGCTGCAGGGTATTTGCGGCATTGTAAACGGCTCTACCAATTTTATACTTACCAAAATCCGCGAGGACAAACTGGACTACACTACGGCATTGCAGCAGGCGCAGGCGCTGGGTTTTGCCGAGGCCGACCCTACGCTGGATGTAAAAGGCATTGATGCGGTAAACAAACTC
>CBDTUH010000027.1:0-17692 GCA_965363375.1 uncultured bacterium | reverse complement strand
CAAGTCTGCTCCTCGGTACGCTTTAAAGCTCTGCACGCAAGTGTGGGGCTTTTTTGTGCCCCTGCCCGAAAGGCTCACCTGCCAAAACCCGCGACAGATAAGGTTTTCTGGCTTTCTTCCGATTTACTAATTTACTTCATTAGGGTTCATAACCCAAAGGTCCGCAGCCCCTGATGGATGTAAAAAGGTCACAAAATGGCAGGTCGCATTTCCTGTTTGTTTGTGAATCCTCATGTGACGAAACTCTGGCCCCAAGCAGCTTTTCCGGCTCTTGGATTCAAAGGGCGCATCGGTATGAAAAGATGTGACCTTTTCTTTTTTATCCTTTAAAATACTTACTCATGAATATATTATTCTGGCTTTACCGGTCCCGCCTGAATAAACGTGGACAGGCACCTGTAATGATGCGGCTGTCCCTGGATGGGAAACGCATCAACTTTCCCACGCACATTGACATAGAAGAACACCTGTGGGACAAAGATCGTCAACGGGTGAAAGGCAGCAGTGAATTGAGTGTGGCCTTTAATAAACGACTGTTGCAGCTAAAGTCCAATGCCTGGGACTATTACAATGAACTTTGTAAGCTTGATAAACCCACCATGCTTGAAGCCATCAGGGATGCCGTGCTTCATCGCGAACAACAGCGACATTCCCTTGTGCCAACTATCGATTACCTCATTACCAACATGAAGGCAAGGGTGCACCTGGACATTGCGCCTGCCACAATTAAGAATTACGAGGCGATGAAGCGAAAGGTGCAGCAGTTTCTTTCAGAAGTCAGGAAGCAGGAAGATGTATGGCTTTCCGAATTGTCACACACTTTCATCCAGGAGTTTGACCACTACCTGCGTGTAAACAACAGGCTGCATAACAACGGCATTGTAAAACATATGCAGCAGCTCAAGCGGGTTATTAAGGTAGCCATCCTTAATGAATGGATAGGCAAAGACCCATTTGCCAGTTACCAGTGTAAAATCATTGAGCCGAAACGTATACACCTGACAAGGGAGGAGCTACAACTGCTGGTGAGTTTGGTGCTGCCTACGGAACGGCTGCAAAAAGTGAAAGACGTGTTTTTGTTTTCCTGCTATACCGGGCTGGCATATGCGGATGTGAGTAAATTGAATAGTCAGCACCTGCACTACATCAATGGACAACGGTGGGTGGTGTTAGACCGTACAAAAACAAAGAACCAGTCCGTCATACCGCTGTTGCCAGCGGCCGAGGGCATACTGGAACGGTACAGGCACCAAAAAACGCTGCTGCCCATAATTTCATCCCAGAATATTAATAAGTACCTGAAGGAGGTGGCGCAGCTGGCGGGCATTACCAAAAGGCTTTCTTTTCATGCAGCGCGGCATACATTCGCCACGACGGTGACACTGAATGAAGGCGTTGATATAATGTCGGTTTCCGCCATGCTGGGGCATAAGCTTTTAAAGACTACCCAGATATATGCGCGTGTGAATATGCAGAAGATTGCTTCCGACATGCAAAAGCTCAATAAGCGAGGCGGTTAGTCCGTCTCGCTTTCATTTTTCCGAAGTTGTTCCAGCTGGGGGCCGATGACAGCCTTTAAGACCCGGTAACCGAACTGCCCATCTAATTCATTTTGCGCTTGGTTGAGGACAGACACCAGTTCTACAGAACAGGCATTGATAAATTCTCCTTTGGATTGAAAATGATGGTACCGTCCACCACCTTTATTTTCATTGGTTGAGGGATACAACAAGATACTCTTGTCACATTCCCAAAACAGGTTGTAGACGAACATCTGTTTCAGGTCTTCATCTGATGGGGTTAGGTTCTGCAGCCGCTTCCACTTGGTATCAATGACCAAGGTTTTAAGGTTTGCAGGTTTATCACTTTGTAGTTCTGAAGATTGTCCTTCCTCTATCTCAGGAACATATTTGATAACCACGTCAGGCCGAATGGTTTTACTCCAATTACCCATGGATGGCTTCCAGAAATCGGTTTTTTGCTGGGGCAGCACTTGGATATCAAAATGGTTTTCCTCTTTTTTCAGCCGCCTGTAAACGAACTCCTCCCAGAGTTTGTTCATGTCGAAAAGTATGGCCGTAACGTGCTCGCCACCTCCTGAAATATCCGGGTGGAAATGCAAAAGTATCATCTTGCTGATCACCAGCGCATCGCGGTAACGCTCTGTTTTCCGGTCGTAAACCAGCTTTTCAAAAGTGGTGCTGTCTACCTTAATGTCTGACAGCTCCGGCATGGAAAATAAAAGCCGGTTAACCTTGTCGTGGATAAAAGGGTTGTTGCTTATGTTAGGAAGTACCCGCAGGGTTTTATACAAGAGCTGGTTGAATATATTCTCTACATTATAGACCGAATGCCGGACATAAAAACGCTCCTGGTGCACCAGGTTATGAGCCAGGTTCTTGGTAAACAGGAGCTGCCCTTTTAGGGCCAACTGGTTCCCTTCTACTTTCCTGTATTTTTTAAGCAGTCCCTCATGCACCAGTTGCTCTGTTTCGACCAAGAATAACTCCAGGTAAATGTCAAGCAACGAATAGCTCTGTAATTTCAAAAAAGCTTTGTTGGTATGGTCCGCTTTCAGCAATCGGCATTCGCGGAGCATGCCCAGCAACACCTGGTGCCAGACATTTTTTTCCCTGTCTTTTTTATCAGTTGCAACATTCTCGGCAGTTTTATCAGGGGCATCGGTTTTAGGCAGTACCTCGATGGTTAAACTGCCCGCCTGGATGACACCGACAAAGCTGGAAAACTTGATACCCCGGCCTAACACCGTGAAGTAACCTTCACCCATCTGCTCGGCGTACCGGCTTAATGCTTTCCAGTGTACTTCCTTGAATGGCCCATCATCACTGTAATACAGCTTTTGGTGTTCATAGACCTGTATGGTATTCCTGCCTGCCACTTACTGGTACACTTGTTTTACAGCGGCAATGAAGTCATCGAGGTCTGTTTGTCCGTCTGCATTAAAGTCGTGTATCAGGTAAACCTTTTTCTCCTGGAGCATTTGCACATCATCGTAAGGGAAAGTCGCAAAGCCAACTTTACTTTTTTCTTCTTTGAGTTTAACAAATGCACTACCCAGCACGAGGCCTATTTTACCAAAATCCCCATAGAAATACTCCTGTAATTGTGGTATCAGTTTTTGGTAAAAGGCATTGTATAAATCAGCTTCAGAAAATACATTGATAAAAAAGGCATGGCCAATCTGGTGGTCTTTTGTCAGTAATTTTTCTAACCGGATATTGATGGCACGAAGTAAAGTTTTTAAATTAACACCTGTAAAATCATTGTTATTTAAAATATCCATATCCTCAGGTAGCCAATAATCTCTATCAATCACAGCATCCTGATCTAGTACTTCGGCTTCTTTCTCCCTTGAAAATCCAATAAATTTATAAAACGTATCTGCCTTTGTTAAATAAGGCTCCTTCAACCACTGTTTTCTTGTTGTAAAAATATGTTCAGGCTTGTTCCAAAAAGTACATACCATGTTTTTAAAACTTAACAACTCATTATTAGGTGCCATTTCTTTAAATGAAAAGCGTCTGCGTAGTGCGGTATCCAACGCCTCAACACTGCGGTCAGCCGTATTCATGGTGCCAATAATATAGACATTTGATGGCACTCCAAATTTATGCTGGCTGTACGGCAGGGTAATTTCCAGTGCCTCCTTATTCCCTAAACGTTTGTCTTCTTCAATCAGTGTGATTAACTCACCAAAAATTTGCGATACATTCCCCCTGTTGATTTCATCGATTATGATTACATAACGTTGTTCATCATCTTTGGCTTCCTCACTATAATTGTAATTATCTTTTAGATAATTGACTACGCCCTTAAAGTAACCTTCCCAGCCAACAAACTTCTCTTCGCCATTTATCTGTTTTTGAATATTCTCCTTAGTAAGGGTTCCCTGCTTTTCTTTATTTGGGCCTGTGTGCAAGGATAGGTTGCCATTTGAGTTCAGGGAAATTGAAAAGAATTTACCTGTTGGAGTTTGCAGGCCTAAAGTTTCTTTTTCTTTGGTCGAAAGTTCCTGTTTTAACTTCTCATAAGCGGCTTCAAAGTCCTGTTGATTTGGCGTCAGCGCCATATTACATAGCTTTTTAAAAATTCCATCCTTAACTGTATAACTAATTTGTCCTCCCTCAAGTGATTCCGGTTTTATACCTTCTATAAAATCTTCATAAGACATACTTTGGTGGAAGGTGGTAAAAACGACAAAACCATTTTTCACCAATGTATCAAATACGGTTTTATTTTCTTCATGACTGTTTTCAACATAGTTACCTGGGGCTACGACCTTGACAGCGAGGTCAATGGTAGAATAGGTTTTACCCGTGCCAGGAGGACCGTATAAAATGGTGTTTAAGGGAAGTTGAGGATGGTTAGTTGGCACTACCGAATTACTTGATTGGTTTTTGCGATTATTTATAGCAGCATCAGGCAACTTATCATCTGTATCCCATAATGCCTTAATGGGTTCAGAATACATGATTATGCTCCAAAATACCGGTTCATTGAGCGGATTGGATACTTGGTAAAGGATATGCTTACGAAACCATTGTAAAAGTTGATCGAAGAAATTCTCAATTGTACTATCATCTTGCCATAACAGTCTGGCTATTTTTACCTTTTGTTTATCGGACATAATCGTTGTATACCTGTCCGGTTCTTTGATATACCTCAGGCAGTTCACAAAAATGTGGCTCTCCGGTAGTTTTTCAGGTGCGATCTTCAGCCAAATAAAAAACTTGATGGCTACCCGCATTGGGGTCTGCGGGCGTGCCAGGATGCGCTTATCTGGATACTCATTCCACAGGTGTTTATTCTTGGCTTTATCATCAACATAGGTGTCCATGCGTACGATCAGGAAAAGAAAGTCATTTAATGGCTTATCGTCCTTGAACTGCGCCAGGAAGGCATCCGTATCGAAGTAACTGCTTTTATCCTCCAGTAAAGGGAGCACTTCATTTTGTAGCCTTGGAAGGATAGCTGACACATCGTATTGCTGAAACTGCAGGTACAGGTCTGCCAGTTTTTGATAATAGTATTCTTCTGATGTCAGCACGGGGTCTACATAGCCTTCATCAACCAGGTTCTGAATTATTTCTTTTGCATTCATTAAATTACAAGATTAAGCCTGTGCCTTTACGGCTTTATTTTTACGAGTGGCTTTGGTTACATGAATTTCTTTATCTTTTTTAATTCTTTCCAACAACACACTTGCGGGTTCATCATTTTCATCCTGTGGAACTAACTCGCCACGAAACGCTTTTGCTAAAATGGCCTGAGGTATTTTATCGAACCAAGCTTTTGCTTTTTGGTATCTGGCCTCAATGTTATCAGCATAATGAAACAGTTCCTTGACTTTTCGGATTATTTCTTTTTGTTCGTCAATAGTAGGAATTGGGAATCTGAAGACTCTACATTGCGTCAACGATATATTACTTTGTCCAGCGCTGCCCCTAGTTTCATTTTCCAATGCCTTAATTTCTTTCCCATCACATAAAACATAATATAGAAATTCTGGCAGAAGAAATTCTTTTGGTCTAAATAAAACTATTGCTTGGTTAATATTCCATTCAGGGAATTGATTAGTAACTAATGCCACTTTGCCTAAAGGTGGGCCAACAATATTCATTATAACATCGTCTGGAAAAACTTTACATCGCTTCAGTTCTTTTTCGTGAATTTCTCTTTTGATGAATTGGGGTTTATAATTAAATGAAACCTTTTGGTTTACGATATTGTAAACTTTTAAATATGGTATCTCCTCATTTTTGAAAAATGGTTTTCCCTTGGGTGTTGAGCCACTTTCAATACGTTCGCATGCATCAGTTGCTTTCATTTGCTTCCATGTGCTTGGAATTGATGTGGTATTCACCTTTTCGTTCCTCCATTGCTTAGTAATTTCGCCACTCACAGCAGCAGTCAGTACACTTTGACGAAAGTTTTTTAATAGCACTGGAATTTTTTCCAATCGGCTTTTGCTGGTAGCAACCTTCTCCAATAGAGTTTCTAACTTATCTACTATTCGACTTTGTTCTTCTAGTGGAGGAATAGGCACTTTTATATTCCAGAAAATTTCAGGGTCTACATGTGGGATACCCGTACCACGAGGATTAGAATTTACATATTCAAATTGCGTTTGCAGATACCTAAATAAATATTCTTTATTTATTTCTTTTGGCTTGATCGCCATAAGTGTTGAACCAATGGCGCCATATATAGCTTTACCTACCCAACCACTTCTTGCACCATCCCATACTACCAAGATTTCATTCTCATTTGTGATATTCGAGGTAGCTTTATCAGCATACTGGCCAACTACACCTTTTTCAATAGTTTTTATATCCAAATACGGAACTGAATCCTGAAATTCGCTTGGTTGCAAGTTTTTTGGCTTTTTTCCTTTTTTATAATCAACGACCTCTTTTAACGTAAGTTCGACCCACCCTTTTGGTAAATTATTCTCCATCCTTCTCCGCCTCCAACAGGTTTAGTATCTCTCTTAATTCATCAACTACAAATTCCAACTCGGTGATTGCTTCCGTAGCCAATACAGCTGGCTCCGGTAAATTATCCCCGTCTTCCAAGGTCTCGTCTTTCAGCCAGTTAATATCCAGTTTGTAATCCCTCGATTTGATTTCGCTGATATGAAACCTCCGAAAACGGCCTTCCAATCCCAAGTCTTTTCGCTCGCTCTGTCCATTTGGGTCTTTACCATAACACTTTTCAAACTCCTCAAAATGCTTCGCCATGAGTGGCCGGTCTTTCTTGGTAATGCCTTCTACATTACTGCGTGCATCAAATATCCAGACATTCTCCGTTGGCAATCCTTTCTGGAAGAAAATGACATTAGCCTTTACACCTTGCGCATAGGGCGTGAACGTTCCTCGTGGCAGGCGCAGGATGGTGTGCAGGTTGCAGTCCTGCATCAGTATCTTGAACACCTCACCGGCTTTATCCTCGAAGAGTACGTTATCCGGTAAAACAATGGCTGCCCTGCCACCTGGCTTCAAAGCACTTAAATAGTGCTGCACAAAGTTCAGTTGCTTGTTGCTGGTGCTGATGGTAAAATCCTCCCGCTCCGGTGCCTGGTTGGCCCCTTTAGTACCAAAGGGCGGGTTGGTCAATATACAGTCGTATTTCTTGCCATCAAACGGCTCATAGATAGTATCGCCAATCCGGATTTCCGTAGTCACGCCATGCAGGAACAGGTTCATCATCGCGAGCCTTGCCGGTCGCGGCACCAGTTCATAGCCAAAATAGGTTTTGCTCTTAATGCGTTTGGCATCGTCCATTTCCAAAGCACCGCCGCCCGTTTCCTTCATAAGCCAGTCGTAGGCCATAATAAGAAACCCGCCCGTGCCGCAGGAAGGGTCGCAAATGGTAAAGTCCTTGGCCACCCTTGGGTCGGGCTTCATTACCCGTACAATGCTTCTAATGAGCTCACGTGGTGTAAAATACTGCCCCGCCCCTTTCTTGCCTTCATTAGCGCTTTTTTCAAGAAGTCCCTCGAAAGCCTCGCCTTTTACGTCAACGTCCATCGATGACCAGTCCTCCTCGTCAATCATGTTAATGAGCCGCTTCAGGTTCACCGGGTTGGTGATGCGGGGCATGGCCTGTGTAAATATTTTTCCCAGTATCCCCTTACCTTCCCGCAGCTTGCGGAGAATCTCGGTATAGTGGTCCGTAAGGTCCGTTCCACTCAGGGTCTTTAAACTATTCCAGTCGTATTTCTCATCAATTTCGATGCCTTTTTCATCGGCCATCTTCAAGAACAGCAGGTAGGTAAGCTGCTCGATATAATCCCCGTAATCCACCCCGTCATGCCGGAGGGTGTGGCAAAAGCCCCATAGTTTATTTACTATATCCGCCATAATTCTGTTACTCTATTTTAAGCTGCAATGGCAGCATTGATTTCTACTAATAAATTTTCTGCGTCTGTCGCGAAAAGCTTTCTAAAACGGCCCCAGCCCCCATGCCGTTCCAGTATTGGTGAATACTCGAAATGCTCTTTGTCCAATGTCAGGTTCTGTATCAGGTGTTCCTTGATATAGCCAATCCAGGCCTGCTGTTCGCCTGTCAGTGTCTTGCCTGCTAGTATCTTTCGAATCGCCTTATCCACCCGCTCCGGCACTTCCAGCACCGGCTCTTCTTCTTTTGCCGCATGCTTGATGATGGAAATGATATCGGGCAGGCTTTTCTTATGCACCAATGCCGATGCCTTCCGCAGCTTATCCTCGGGAAAATGGTGCGCCAGCAGCTCATTCCGTAATTCCTTCAGCACCGCCGTGCTCCAACCCTGGGGCCGCTCCAGTACAATGCGCATGGCATCTATCTTTTCCTTGTTCTCTTTCACGAACTGGGAAAACACGTCCAGGTATTCCGCCGGCTTCAGGTATTTCTCACCCGCCTCAAAGAGCATTTCCGAACTCACTTCATCCTGCACGGTGTGGGCCACGTAAAAGAAGGTGCGTGCCCTTTTATAACCCGTTAGCAGTTTCTGGAAATCCTTGTTGTTCAACAGCCGCATGGTGGCGGCAAACTCATTACGTAAGGCTTCTTTAAAGCAGTTGGCAAAAGCCCCCACATCACCATCGGGAATATAGGCGGCCAGTTCCTTGCGGGCCTCGCTGCTCATGTTCTTTTCCACCCGCCGCAAACGCTTCACCAGTACATTCGCGTTGTAGTCCCGGTCCTCATTATCATCAATCCGCCGGATGACTTCCTGCAACGGCACTGTTTCATTAGAAACCTCGTCAAAGGTAAAGTTGCTGACATCCTTGAAATAGGAAATCAACGTACCATCGAAACAGTCAAACACGGTGAACTTGTTCTTGTTGATGTCCGGGCATAAGCGCGTACCGCGGCCCAGCATCTGTTCCCACAGGATGCGGGATTTTACCGGCCTGAGAAAAACGATGAACTCCAGCGCCGGTATGTCCACACCGGTTGAGAGCATGTCCACCGACACTACGACTTTAGGCTCCGGACGGTTGCGGAACTTGCGAATCTTTTCCAGCGGCCGGTCCACATTCGCGTTGCCTGTAATCTTTACCACGAAATCATCGCCACGGTTAAAGATTTCCTTGCATAGGTTCACCAGTGTATCGGCATGCGATATATTATTTATATCATTGGTTGCGAAAATAAGGGTCTTGGGAAAACGCCCGGTTTCCTTTTCAAATTCAAGGGCATGCTTTGCCAGCTCATGGATGATTTTCTTATTGCTGTCCGGGGCAGTTATTTTCCTTTCTATCTGCGAGGAATCGAAGGCGCGTTCATCTTCCAGCCCTTCAATTTTCAGCTGGCCGCTGGTGGTATCCAGTTTTCCTACCTGCTCCCCTTCCTTTAGGAATACACCATTGATACGCACGTTGGAACTAATCTTTACCGCGTCATAGCCCACCAGGTATCCCTCCAGTATGGCTTCCTCCACCGTATACCGATAGATAGGCTCATTGAAGTAAGACACCGTATGCATAGCCGGAGTAGCGGTCAGCCCTATCTTGACGGCATCAAAATATTCCAGTACGGAACGCCACACATTGCTTTCCTTGGAAGTATAACCCCTGTGGCATTCATCGGCAATAATCACATCGAAGGCATGAATGGGAATATCCAGTTTGCTGGCGTCCGATTCATCGTCGCTGTCATTACCGTCACCACCTAGCACGGCATCATGACCCAACAGGTTGATGGCCATCCGCTGGATGGTGGCCACATAAATAAATGTTTTAGTGGCATCCGGCTTGGTGAGGTATTCGTTGGGCAGCACGCCGACATCAAAGCGCTCGCCCTCTTCCAGGTCTTCCTTGCGGAATTTTTGGCTGAATAGCTCGTATTCCTGGTTTAGTTTATTTCCGGCGGGTGTTTCAAATGCCGCGAAGGCAGTGGCGGTCTGCGCGGCCAGCGCCTTGCGGTCCACCAGGAAAAGTATGCGCTTCGCTGCCTTGGATTTGAGCAGGCGGTAGATCAGGTTGACAGAGGTAAAGGTCTTGCCGGTTCCTGTGGCCATGGCCAGCAACATTTTCCGCTTTCCATCCATGATGGCTTCCTCCACGGCATGGATGGCATGGCGCTGGTAGGGCCTGAGGTAAGGATTGTCAATCGGGTTCTTTTGAAACCATTGGTGGGCGGCTGCCTCATCCCTGTTGAAAAACTCCCATAACGCTTGTGGTGAATAAAAGTCCTGCAGGGAACGGCTGATATGCTGGCCGTTCCGCACATCGAGAAAATAAGTCTGCTCACCGCTGGATGAAAAAAGAAAGGGAACGGCGTACTGGTTCCACTTGCCGATGGTCGGCGCGAGGCCCTTGGCATAACGCTTGGCCTGTTCCAGCACGTTCTGCGCACCAACACCGTACTTTTTCGCTTCCAGAATGCCCAGGAGTGCACCATTAACGAATAAGGCATAATCAGCGGGCCCATTGGAAGTAGGGTATTCCTCAACAGCATGGTGCCTATACACAGAAGTATTGATACCCGCCATGTACGGCACGACTATCCATCCTAAAGCTTTCAGGGCAGCATCGATTCTTTTCTTGCGGGTAACTTTTTCTGACTCGATCATAGCAGTTGTGCCTACAAAATAAGAAAGAAACCACAAACAAGTACATCTCTGTTTAAAGAAAACCCTATTAATGTCCTTTATTTCAACGCACTAAAATTGCGTGATAGGTTATATATGCGGCCCATTCTCACTAAACAGGTTTAATTCCGCATTAAGCGGCACGCTGCTTATGAACAGCGTCATACCAACTCATTACCGGCTTGTAAAAGGTAAAGTTTTCCTTGTTTTTCTGGTGAACCCACTGGTACAACGGCTTGTTCTTTTCATTCTCAGGATTGAATGTCCACATCAAGGGATTGGACATCCTAATAAAGGTGATAAAGTATAAAAAGCTTTCACCGTCATAATACCGGAGCGGGGTCGGGTTGGGCCGGTTGCCATTCAGGTAGTTCTTACAGGTCGAAAGTTTCAGGGAATAATAATAGGCTGCCTGGCGTGCATTTTTGAATACGACACCCGTACTGAAATCAACCACCCCCTTGTACTGGTGATTGACCTTCAGCAACCCATGCCGGGAAGCATGCTGCATGTTTTCCTTATGAGACATAAAGCTTAAATTCTCAAGCCTGTTATCGGTCTTGATGCCATTTTCATGATTTACTTCCGGCTTGTTCTCCGGGTTTGGCAGGAATGCTTTGGCCAGCAGGGCATGCAAAGGGTGCGAGGTAGTTTTACCATTTTTACTGAGGCGGACTTCCAGGTACCCGCAATTGTTCAACCGGGTTTTGATTTCCCGCTGCAGGTAAGTGCGGGTGCCAGTCCGGGTAGGCACTTTACGGGTGACGCTCCTGACAACTGCGGCGGCGTTGATTTCATAATAGCCTTCATACCCGGGAATAGGCCGCCACTCCCGGTGGGAATATAAAGCTGACATCGTTCTATGTATCTATTTATGATTGTTGAAAAAAGTTTTTACGCATGCAGGTATTTGAACTGGTAATCGTTCCTGATTTTACGCGCCTGCTTGGAGGTAAAGGCCTCCGCATCTTTTTTCTTCAACATGCTTTTGTACGAAGGGTCATCCGGGTATTTCTGGTGCAGGATGGCTACCATCTGGGGCAGCGTCCTTCCTGACCTTCCTTCAAAAGGAGACGTAATCTGTTCCATATAATCTATCCGGTCCGTACCGTAAGATGACCTTTTGCGACGGGGTTTATTTTTCTTCTTTTTTAAATAAATGATACTCATAACTATTTATTTTGGGTGGCCTAATGGGCCTTGGTGCAGGAAATTTTAGAAAATGATTGACGTGACTTGAAAGCAATTTGCGGTATGATTTCATCATGCAGTTGCTGCACCAGTTTATATCGGTATGGCGCGTTCTTTCCTGCATGCATAAAGCGAAGGGTGCCTGGTTTATACTCAGGATATAGCTGGTAATATTGCTCTCGGATAAAATAGTCAGCCTTGACCAGTTCCTGCACCAACTCGAACTGGTGGTTTACTTTGATATATCCCGCTTCTACCGCTACTTTTTTCAGTTGACAGGCTCTTGTCAGACTGCAGCCTAGTAATTCAGCAATGCTTTGAACAGAAAGCCCATAATATTTTGGTGTCGAAAAAGATTTGGAACCAATTTGACTGGCAACTTCCCTCTTGGATAGTGCGGATTGATTCTTTGTCTTTTTAAAGACAACGTAATATTCATGCTTTCGAACAGCATAATTGATAATGGCAGCGGATGAAAAAGCCTGTAATTGTGTGAGGTCTTTTTGTTGAACTGCACATGCCTGGCGCTTTCTAAATCCATGTATTTGACGCACCCTATCCAGCGAGCGGATAAAGTAAATACCGGACTTTGCGCTATACCCTATCCAGTCTAGCTGCAACAGCGATTGAAAGTGTTTTTTGAACGTACGTTCATCCCGGATACCTAGCTCCTTTTTAAGCTGGCTAAACACAGGATGACCCGCATGCAACTTTCCACTGCATTTCATTTTCAGAAACAGGTAAATGGCCAGAGGCTTGTACATACGTCTGTCTACGACATACTGTACAATCTCTATAGGCAGCCAGATATTTTCAGGCATGACTATGACAGTTAAATGAAAAAAGAGTTCTTGAGTTTTGTTCTGTGGAGTTCTGAACGAGGCCGGCTCATTAACCGTTACAATAAGAAGACTTCCTTTGGCTGAATATGTAGTTTGTTGATTTTAAAAAGTAGATAGTGTTCTGGAGCCAAGGAAATAATAGTTTCGCCTCTGTATGTTTAAATGAAAGTGCTTAAAAAATAGTTTTAGTGTGAATAAATGTTTACTGCATAAAATTACGAAGACCTATTTAATGAAAAAAGGCAGTAAACATACTTTGAAATTATATTAACAAATATTCATAACCAACATGGTTATGAGCCCCATTTTGGGTAGTAAAATGATGCTGCAAAAAAGTGAAACTTAGAAGAGGGAGGTAGAGGAGGGAACACAGCCAGCACCGCCTAAGCCACTTTCACCACCCCAGGACCAGAGCAGCCCGGACTTCACTTGTGTGATGAAGTTTTCCGTATGCCCGACTTACCCCGGGTGGTCATGCAGTTCTTTAGGTAAAAAAAACCATATAGAGTGTTGTATGCATGCTACTAATATTCGAACAGAATACTTCTGATAAACATCAGGGAGACGTCCACCCCTACACCCCCACCTGTCTTGTCATTCTTCCCTAAAAGACAAGACAGCTATACATATAAGTATACTAATGGCATTAACTTTTCCAATCCTGAATTTTTATAATAGCCGTCCTTAGTACCGGTACCTCGTCCAAAACCCCCACCAGGGTCCGGGAGTGGTTGCTGGTACCCCCCGGTGCCCGCACTCCCAAAAACCCTTTTATATCACCATAAAACCTTAAAAACAATGGTAACAGTTGTTGATTATGCTTTACGGAAAAGCAAGGACGGAAATGAATTTGTGTCTCTCAAGCTACAGGGAGACCTTACGATGGTGCAAAGCCAGGAAACAGGGCGCTTCTACGCTACGGCGAAGTCATGTACTATCACCTCGACCTTTACCGAGGAACAAGCCAAGCTGCTGATCGGCCGCACCATGCCAGGCAGGATTGTAAAGGTCGAGTGCGAAGAATTCTCCTACACGATTGAAGAAACAGGCGAGGTTATTCCACTGCGTCACCGCTGGGAATACCAGCCTGAAGAAGCCACTACACCCATGCGTGTAGTACACAAGGACTTGGCGGCGTGAGACAATTCAGTATAGCATTCTCATATAAGCAGTGACCTACGTGGTCGCTGCTTTTTATTTATAACCTACCCGGTTATATATCTCCTGATTGATAACTATAAAAATTATAGATATGAAACTCAAACTGAAAGGTGCAAGTTCCTGTACTATAGCTATAGCTGTGCCACGTAGCGTACAGCAGGACACAGTCATCACCCTTAGCGTAAAAAAGAAAAGGAAGGAACTGGTTCATCCTTCCCTGCTCCACAGGATTAATAGCTGTAAAACCCTCGCGGAACTGACGCAGCTGCTGTTTGCCACTACGGAAAAAACAGAAGCCGTACTCAAAGCCTTTGACCAAAAAATTGATGCCCTGGAAAAGGAAGGACAAACCCTATTTCATCACCCGGTAAATTATAACAACAATGGAAGCACGACCCCTACAAACGCTGCCTGAAATTGGCGCACAAGAGAACCATCTGGAAGTGGTGGTACGCAATGAATACGGACCCTCTAATAAAAAACCATTTATCGAGGCAGGCACAGTGGAAGCTTCGCTGGAAGAAATCAAAAAGCGGCATATCATTCCAGTTTTCCACCGCGATAATGAGCCGGTAATATCACAGGTGGACTTTATCCAGACCACCATGGACGTGGTGCAGGCTGCTTTCCCTGCTGAACGCATTTTAAGCCCTTCTATTCGCTTATCCCACGCGATTAAAGGAAGAGTACCCGAAGCCAAGGACAAGCCCGCATCGGAGCTTTATGAATGGGAAAAGACATTGTACTACGAGCGTATGGCCTTTATCATTGAAGTGGCATCCATCAGCGACTCCATAGATGGTCAAAGCTTTTCCTTAACCATCGGTGGCGTAAAGGCGCATCATCTTGATAATTTATATTCACGCAGGGGCACCGAACAGCATTTTAAATTGTTTATCGGCTTCCAGGTTCATTGCTGTACAAACCTGAGTGTGTGGAGTGATGGCTTTGCCGGTAACGTAAAAGTAAAAAGCCTCGCCGAACTCAAAAGCGGGATTCACAGCCTTGTCACTAACTATGATGCTATCAGTAGTTTGTCGAAGATGAGTGCCCTGCAGCATTACACTCTTACCGAAAAGCAGTTTGCCCAGCTCATTGGCCGCTGCCGCCTCTACCAACACCTGCCCACCAGCCAGAAGCGGGAAATCCCAGAACTGCTCTTTGGTGACAGCCACATCAATGCTGTTGCAAGGGATTATTACAAGGACAACTCCTTTTGCCGCAACGAACAAGGTGAGATTTCGCTCTGGCGGCTGTACAACCTGCTCACCACGGCCAATAAAAACTCCTACATTGACCAGTTCCTGGAACGCTCAGTCAATGCATCAGAGCTTGCCTCCTCACTGGCCAGTGCCCTGGAAAAGGAGAACACGCACTGGTTTTTAGGGTAGGGTGATAAGAAGAAGTCCCACCAATGGTGGGCTTCTTTATCTCTTAATATAATCAGCATCTTACGTAAATTCATTTCGGTAGCCGATACGGCAGACATTTTACTTATACCCTCAAACTATGTTCAGCATCTTTGGTGTATATGAAATTTTAAAATTATATTCAACTGCTTAAAAGAGAAAAAATGAAAGCTGCTCAACAATCCGACTGGAACACAAAGGAATTTCCAACTGCTATTCATGAACTTCCTTTTGACAGAGTTTTTACTCATGATGAAATGCCGCTTTTACAGTTAGGCTTAATCCCCGAACAAATGGAAGACAAATGGTTCATTTATCATGATAGTGATACCCTTCACTTTCACCGGAGTTGGACTGGACATAAAATATTTGAAGTATCCCTTTCACCAGCGGGGAACGGTATTCAAGTAAAAAAGGTATTGGTGAATAGAGACCCCGCAGAATATACACAGCCCGATGACCAATATAATGTGTCACTACTGCACTACTTGATTGACCGGCTGCTCTTAAACAAGGACATCCCATTCACTACACCTGCCTCAATAGAGCCAGATAAGCAACCTTTCTACCAGCATGCCGTTGTTGGTCATGGACGCAGTAATAAAGAAAGAAATGACATTTCTAATTAATGCCAATATTGACTGGTGACTCTATGATTCGTTAGACACTTTCCAAAAATTACATTTAAAAAAAAATTACACCCCAGAAACAACAGATTATGGTTACAAAAGGTGCCAGAAGAGGCGGAAGTCCCTTAATGATTGAAAATAACACCGCAGCTAAATTGGAACGTGTACCAGTAAATGAAAACCTCTTTAACGAAGCATGGTTACAAAAACTCATTCATGACCACCCCCACCTGTTACCTATCCAGGAGATTGAAACCGGATTTAGCCCCCTTATTTCAATCGGACGTGAAGTATCAACCCCTGCGGGTTTCATTGACAACTTATTCATTTCTCCGGATGGATACATTACTATTATTGAAACCAAACTTTGGCGTAATGCGGAAGCACGGCGTGAGGTGGTGGGCCAGATAATCGATTATGCAAAGGAATTAAGTCGCTGGACCTATACAGACTTGGACAAGCGCGTTAAAGAGTTTAATAAAACATATAACAGCAGTACGGATAATCTCTTCGCAACAATGTGTAAATCCCGTGAGTTGGAAGACTCGGATGAGCAGCTCTTTACTGATAATGTGTCCAGGAATTTAGCGAGAGGGCGTTTTCTCCTGCTCATCGTGGGCGATGGAATCAGGGAAAGTGTTGAAGATATGGCGGCTTACTTAAGTCAAAATCCACAGCTTTACTTTACCCTGGCGCTGGTTGAACTACAGGTCTATCGCGTAAACAGAGAGGACAACTCCTTTGTTGTTATACCACAACTGGTCACCCGCACTAAAGAAATAACCAGGGCTATTGTACGCATTGAGGGGCCAGCCATACCAGGCTTGCAAGTGAACATTGAAACAGAACTCGATGATAGGAGTGGTGACCAGCAGTCAAGGGCCGCAGCCCGGTTAACCATTACAGCACAGGATTTCTTCGAACAGCTTGAAAAAAATACAAGTAAGGATATTGTAGCGTTTACCAATCACTTAATACAGGATTGCCAGGAAATGGGCCTCGTGATGGAATGGAATGTAAGTAGTCTGGGTGTCAAGCTGCCGGAACCAAAAGGCAGTGGCACCAGGATTAGCATATTTACAATCGACAAATACGGATTTATCTATCTGGGTTACTCAAAAGGACAGTTTCAAAAGCTAAATATTCCTATTGCGCTCAGTTACCGGTTTGCTGCTGATACAGCTGCTTTGATACCTGGAGTTCAACAGCATCCAGAAAATAAGTATGTATGGGATAAATATGCACTTGTAATCAATATACAGTCGGTCTACCCTCAATTCCTGGTTATGGTTAAGGAATACATTGACAATATTCAAAAAGCCATGGAAAGTAAAGGTGTTGGTGAATCCTAAATCTCAGTTTAAAAACTTCACAACACCCACTTACTAACAGCTAAATTATTTTATAGTGAATATGAATAAAACTTTGCTGGCCTTACTATCTATGTTTCTTTAAAAAAGCTTGTATGCCTGCCTTTTTGGTTTCCAGCATACGGGCCTTTAATTCATCATGGTTCAATTTTGAGTTTCTTTTTACTTCCTGAAGCAGCTCACGTGCCTTTTCTTCAATGGCCTGGTTATAATCTTTCAGCATTTGGGTAAAACTCTTTATCCATAAAAGGGCACCCTCAAAAGTATCATTATAAAAACGGGGCTCAAACTTATCTAAGGCTGACATGACATAATCAGCGTATTGGGAAATGTAAATTTCCGGTGTGCCTTTCATAAACTGGTCGAGTACTTGCTGCACGCTTTCCAGCCTGTTGTAATTAAGGGCATAATATGTAAACTTTCCCTTTTTGCTGGGCACCACCAAACCGCCCTCTCTCAACTTCCGTATATAGATAGAGGCGGTAGGCTGTTC
>CBDTUH010000026.1:0-17719 GCA_965363375.1 uncultured bacterium | reverse complement strand
AAAGTGTACATTGGTATAGGTGTAAATGCCAATAAACAACCCATGTTTACCGCCGAGCAACGCAAAAGCTGGATCGAAGAAATTTATAATAATGAACCTAAAGTAGGCGCTGTTATTTACGAGGGGCTGACGGTAGATTGCTGCAAGCGGGTAGGCGCCAATTATATTCTGCGCGGCATACGTTATGTAAACGATTTCGAATATGAAAAAGCCATTGCCGATATGAACCGCAGCCTGGATGGGGCTATTGAAACCGTGTTTTTAACTTGCCTGCCCAAATATACTTCGGTAGCTTCCACGCTGGTGCGCGATGTAATCCGAAATGGCGGTGATGTAAGCCAGTTTGTGCCTGATGCAGTGCTGAAGACCATCCGCGCCGGCGGCACTTTTTAAGTGAATGGGATTTGCGAATTCATTTAAAACGTCTCATTTTCCTTTTCCTTTTGTGAATTGTGAATAGTGAATGGTGAATGGTGAATATAGCGGCAGCGCAAAACGTCTCTTTTTCCTTTTAAATCTCCACCAGCCCTTTCTTGATCACATCCCTGATGGAAGGGTGCGTGTTGTGCATGTAAGTATCCAGCTCGTGCAGCGGCACCCAAATGCAAAGGTCAATATCTTCATCTTGTTGCGGAGTCAGCTGTTCTTCTGTTTCGGTTTGCATCAAGTACCAGTGCGATTCTTTTAGAACCAATTCTCCATCCTGGTAGTACGTGTGCCAGGTAATGGTCAGCGGATTTTGCAGGGCCACCTGTTGCAACCCGGTTTCTTCCTGCACCTCTCTCAACGCACATTGAGGCAGATTTTCGCCTTCATCCAGCTTGCCCTTTGGCAGGTCCCATTTGCCCCGCCTGAAGATCAGGAGCACCGTTTTCTGTGGCGTATACACCAGTCCGCCACCGGCCTGTATCAATACCATTTGTTCGGAAAACGATTTCAGGAGGGCCTCTACATCCTCATTTTCAAAAATACCTGCCACGGTATCGGTCTGCTGCATCTGTGCAATCATCTGTTCCACTTTGTCTTCCGTCAGGCTTTTTTCAATGTAAAGCCCTTTGGCATGGTTAAATGGCGCAGCGGCTTCTGCCGCATTATTGGTTAATATCAGGGGTTTGTTGCCGAAGTAGATGGTCTTTTGCATGCGCAAAGGTAAATGGGTTAGGAGAAAGGAAAAGGAGACGTTTCTGATAGGCTCCACATTTTTCATCCTTCTTTCCAATAACTTTGGCACATGACAGATGCAACCGTTACAGCCGAAAAATTGCTGCAAATAAAAGCCGTTAAACTTAGCCCCGATGTGCCTTTTACCTGGGCCAGCGGATGGAAGAGCCCTATTTACTGCGACAACCGTAAGATCCTTTCTTTTCCTTTTGTGCGCGATTATATTAAAAGTGAACTGTGCAACGTGGTGTTTGAAAAATTTGCTGATGCAGAAGTAGTAGCAGGCGTTGCTACCGCCGGCATTGCCTGGGGCGCCATGGTAGCTGATCAGTTAAAGCTTCCATTTGTATATGTGCGTCCCAAACCAAAAGAGCATGGGCTAGGCAACCAGATTGAAGGCGACCTGCAACCGGGGCAAAAGGTGGTAGTACTGGAAGACCTGATTTCTACCGGAAAAAGCAGCCTGCAGGTGGTAGATGTGTTAAAGGCGCAAGGTGTAGAGATGATGGGCATGGTTTCTATCTTCAACTACGGTTTTCCGGCGGCAGTGGAGGCTTTCCAAAAGGCCGGCGTGCCCTTTTACTCGCTTACCAACTATGGGTCTTTAATAGAACTTGCCCAAAAACAAGGCGTTATTAATGCTTCCCATCAGGATATTTTGTTAAATTGGCGGGAAGATCCGGCCAACTGGACGGGTGTTTCTTAAATTCGTAACCGTAAAATACCTGCAAATGAAAAAAATGCTCCTTTCTTTATTGGCTACCGTGCTGGTAGGCTTTGCTGCCTCGGCCCAGGTAAAGGCCATTCAAACCGTTAAGATCAGTACCCCATCGGTACAGTGTGGCATGTGTAAGAATAAAATAGAAACCTATTTAAAACGCCACGACGGTGTGAATTATGTAAATGTAAACGTAAAGGGAAAGGTTACAACCGTTAAATACATTACTGACCGCATTAACGAAGAGGAAATAAAAACTGCTATTGCCAATGCCGGTTATGATGCAGCGGAAATAGAAGCCAATCCTGATTCTTATAAGCGCCTGCCTAAATGCTGCAAAAAGCCGGAAGATGGCGGCGGCATGAAAAAAGAATAAGCTTCCTTATAATAAAAGAATTCAGAACCCAGCCCCGGCTGGGTTTTTTAGTAGCTCCAGGTCAAGAGTATGACGACCAGAATAGCGAATGTCCTTGTTTACAAAAACGCCCCCTTTACCCACTTTTACAGTTCCATCTGCCCGCACCTGTACTTCCTTTCCGGCCCGCTTATGTAGGTTTGATTTAATGGCTTCTTTCCAGGAAATTTTTCCTTCCATGGGTATGGAAAACTCTGCGGAAGAACCAACATCCACCAATTGAGGCTGGGTAAATTTCCCCATATATACAGAATCAACATAAACATCTATGTCTGCCTCTTTGACAGCAACGCCAAAATTATTGGGATTGAAATAGGTCATTTCAAATCCAATGGTCGCTTGTTGCAGACTGACATTTTTGACTCCAAAATGATCCAGGCTGCGAAACTCAGGCTGTTGAAATTTTCCGCAGGAGGTAAGAAACATCAATATTACAATGCTCAAAAAAAGTGATAATTGAAATCGTTTCATAGGTGTTAAAAGTACAAAAATTATGCTTGTTCCCTTTCATTGCAATAATTGATTAATTTTATATATGCTAAAAAATATAGTATTTTGATAGTTTATATGATTGTTATATTTACTCAAAATATTAGTATATAAAGATGATATAAATATCAATAAACCATTGAATTAAAATCATTAAACAATATAAATATTTATGTAAAATTTTAATATTTATTTATTATTACATTATAAGTTTATAAAAATAGAATCAAAAAAGGATTTAATGATAACAAATTGATTTTCAAACGTGGAACAAATATAACAGAATTAAAACTTAAGATGTTATTTTATATAGCAAATAATTGCATTCTAATATTCTAATATTTTCATTTAGATCCTATTTTTTATTATTAGTGTTTTTGGCTCAATAAGAAGAAAGAGGATTTTTGAGCTATCAGAATGCGGTTAATCACATGCTCATTTCTATTAAGAATAAAAAAAGTGTGAATGGCTTTATTAAGAAAAATGAAAAATTGACAGATATAGGAATTCGTTAGTTAGAAAAAATTTGAGTTTGTTTATATATAAGATGAGTGTCAAAATGACTTGATCGAAAATAACTGTGTCGATAACAGCAGGTATTACTTGAAATACAAAATGGAGCGAGGCGTCAAGAAGTATATTTTGAAAATCTTGTTTTCAGGTAATTAGATTACGAGTCCACTTTAAGGGGATCTGGAAAGAGAAATAAGGATTAATTAAATTGTGGATTTATGTATAAAAAAGGAGCCGTATGTTTTCTAAAGTGAATAAACTGGGATGAGAATAAAGTTTGATATGAGCAACTGTTAGAGCCTGTTTTTCGTGCTTTTAAAAGAAAATAAAAAGGCCCGGAAACATAATTTCCGGGCCTTTTGTATGTTTATTTGTTCCTCTTAGAGGCTGATTACTTCTTTATTACGCATCAGTTTAACGGAATCAATGCGGTTGCGTAACTGCATTTTAAGCGCTTTTACATCAGATTGCGAAGCATCGGGCAGGGCCAATATTACTTTTCCATTCAATGCCATTTCGGTTTCAGCCTTTTCAATCTCTACCAGAATGCTGCTGTAAACTTGCTGTAAACTGTCCAGTTTTAAGTCAATCAGGGCAGAATTCAGATTTTGGTTGATCTGTTCCCAATCCAATTGTTTATACTGGTTTTTCAGTTTTTCTTCCAGGCCTTTCCAATTCACTTTTTCCAGCTCAGCCATATATTCCTGCTTGGCAAGGGCTTTTTCCTGAGCCGACATCGCATCTGCTATTTCTTTCTCCACGGCTTCCCACTGACTTTGGGCCAGTACCTTTTTAGTGGCCTCAACCGTTTTCGCTACGTGGTTCTTTTCTTCAGCTGCTGCATTAGCTTCAACTAAATTAAATGAAGCGCTTATTACATCCGGATGCGGAGGCGTTTCTATAAAGTCCATCGCCAGAATACCGGTTTCTGACTTTGAGTGCTTAATTGTATGTTTTTCAGCACTTTTTACTTGTTGCGGTTCGTTGGTCTTGGCCAGCAATGGGGTTTTGGCTTCTTTTTCGGCTTTTAGCGCAGGTGCGGTTAAAATGCGATCGCCGCGGTCAATTGCATAAAAGGGATTTTCGAAGGCTGCCAGCGCCAGGTTTTTATTTCTTTCTACCGGTTTGCTTACAAAAAACAAGGAGTTGATCAGGATGATAAGTAAAAGGGTGCCCATCAGTCCCGCAAAATGCGTAAAGCTAAAGGTGGTCTTTTTTTCCATGCCTACAATTTTTTCAATGCGTTTCAGTAAATGGTTTTTGCCCGCAGCAGCTATAGCCAGGGCAGTTGCATTTTTCTCCAGGGTCAGTAGGGCAGTGGCATAGCTTATCTTGTCGTATTCAAACTGTATTACGGTTTCATCACAGCATTTCTCGCGTTCAGCATCAATATCGGCCACAAAAAACCTAACAAAGGGATTGTAATATAAAATTGTGTGTATAACGTTGACAATCAAGTTAATTAAAAAATCGCTGCGGCGAATATGAGCCAGCTCGTGCAGCAGGATGGCTTCTGTTTGCTGAAGCGTAAGGCTATTTAATGCAGCAACCGGCAGTAAAATAATGGGTTTAATATACCCGATGGTTACCGGCGAATTGATAAGGCTAGAAACGTAAACCTCTACCTTTTTAGGTATACCGAGGCGCATGGCAACTTTTTGCACAAACAGCCGGTAATGCAGTTCTGCCTTGTTTAAGCCCTTGCTTTTAAGCTTTCCTATATACAGATAGCTTTGCACGAGGCGGTAAGCCGGGAATAACAATAAAATAAGATAAGTGATTGATGCAGAACTAAGTATAAGGCTCCAAGCATCGGATGTAGGTGCCATGCTGCTGCTGGTAGCGGTGATTGTACCGGATGTACCACTATTATAATAAGATGTAAAAGTGGCGACAAACCAGGCAACACCGAAGCCAAGGCTGGCCAGGGCAATGTGATATTTTCTATCTGAAGAAAGAGCTGACAGGTGCTGAAGGGCCTTAAAAAGCAGCCAAAGTACGCCCATTTGCCAAATGCTGTTGAGCGTAGCCCAGCCCAACGCCTGCAGAAAAAGATTGTGGCTCCATAAAGCCATACGTTTACTTTTTGAGGTTATTCAATAGCATTTGTATCTGCTCTATCTCCTCCGCACTAGCCTTTCCTTCGCTGCTGCCCAATGCCTGCAGCACCAGTTGTGTTGACGAACCGCCAAAAAGCGAATCGATCATTTTGTTGAGTAAATGTTTCTGTGTTTTCTCTTTGTTCACGGCTGCCTGGTACACATGGGTACGCATGCTCTCGTCTCTTTTTACCAGGCCTTTTTCATGCATAATTTGCATCAGCTTCAGGGTAGTGGTATAGCCTACATCTTTCATTTCAGACAGCTGCTCATGTACTTCGCGTACGGTAGCAAGGCCCTTCGTCCACAAAATCTGCAAAATCTCCAGTTCGCTTTCTGTTGGTTTTACGTATTTAGGTTGTGCCATAATGGGTTTTAATTACCCTTCGAATATACGACCAATTTCGTATAACATTATAAAGATCCTCTTATTTTCATTTTTTTAACATGGCTATTTTTTTTAATGGCTGCGCTGCCTGATAAGTGGTACTTCAGCTTTGTCGGTTTTTTACATAAAAAACACAGCCGACATTTAAATCAAAACGTCTTTATTTCCTTTTAATAAGGAATGAATGGCCAATTGCCTATATGTTTGATTTTTTAAAAACGTCTCTTTTCCCTTTTAACTACTGTTTTTGTCTTTAGCCATTTATCTTTTGCCTTATTATATTTTACATCTTTTCTAAACGTCTCTGTTTCCTTTTAAAACTGGCAGACATTAGGCAATGGCCGGATAATTTTAAGGATGGACCGCGTTAAAGAACAGCGGCTGCCAACTATAAGTTGCGTAATTTCAAAGAGGATAATAGTTTGTTTTATGAAATGGTACCAGTTATCTACAGACGAGGTTTTACAGAAGCTGCAAACTACACCTAACGGGATTGATATTGCGGAAAGCGAAAAGCGGCAGCAGCAATACGGGCCCAATGCATTGGTGGAAGGAAGGCCTATTTCTCCGCTGGCCATTTTTTTAGCACAGTTTAAAGACCTGATGATCATTATCCTGATCATTGCCGCTATTGTTTCGGGCCTGCTGGGCGACCTGGTAGATACCATTGTTATTGTATTGATCGTCATCATCAACTCCATTATTGGTTTTGTGCAGGAGTACCAGGCAGAAAAATCGATGCAGGCACTGAAGAACATGACCACTAATTATGCCCGCATATTGCGAAATGGAAAAGTACACGAAGTATCGGTACAACAGCTGGTGCCCGGCGATGTGGTGCTGCTGGAAGCAGGTGATGTAGTGCCGGCCGATCTGCGCCTGATAGATGCCAACCAGCTGAAAATAAATGAAGCCTCGCTGACCGGAGAGTCGGTAGCAATAGAAAAAACAACCGGCGCTATTACAGAAGATGATATTTCGCTGGGCGACCAGACCAACCTGGCTTTTAAAGGCACTTTTGTTACCTATGGCAAAGGCAAAGCTATTGTGGTAGAAACCGGCATGAAAACCGAACTGGGCAAAATTGCCACCATGCTGGATACGGACGAAGTAAAAACGCCGCTGCAAAAGCGCATGACCGCCTTTACCAAAAAACTGGCTTTGGCAGTGCTGGGTATTTGTGTAATAGTTTTTTCGATGGGCGTACTGCGAGGCGAAGAACCCCTGCTAATGCTTTTAACCGCTATTTCATTAGCAGTGGCGGCCATACCCGAAGCGCTGCCTTCTGTAATTACTATATCGCTGGCCATTGGAGCAAAGCGCATGGTGCGGCAAAATGCCCTGGTACGCACCCTGCCGGCTGTAGAAACCCTGGGTTCGGTTACCTATATCTGCACCGATAAAACCGGAACGCTCACCCAAAACAAAATGACCGTTGAAGAAATTGGTGTGGAAGACCAAATTATTTTAAGTACCGATTTGGATGGTAATAATTTAAGCGACTCCGGAAAAGAGCTGCTGCGGGCTATGGGTCTTAATAATGATGTGGTGCTGGATAATGAAGAAAACCTGAAGGGTGACCCAACGGAAATAGCCTTGTATGAAATGGCTGCCGGTACTGGTTTTGAAAAAGATGAATTGGAAAAAGAATATAAGCGCGTGGCCGAAATACCTTTTGATTCGGATAGAAAATGTATGTCAACTATTCACCGTGATGGCGATGGTTATTTATTGATTACAAAAGGTGCTGTAGATGTGCTGCTGCAAAAAGCTGCTGATGGCAACAATCATGCGTCGCTTGCTGAAGTTTCGGAAAAAATGGCGGCCAATGGACTGCGCGTAATGGGTTTTGCACAAAAAAGATTGAGCAACATTCCACAGAATATGAATGCCGATGAAGTAGAGATGGACCTGACGGTGCTGGGTGTTGCAGGCCTGATGGACCCGCCGCGCGAAGAAGCAAAAGATGCTGTAGCGGAATGTAAAACTGCCGGCATTCAGCCCATGATGATCACAGGAGATCATCCTTTGACTGCTACCAACATTGCCGAACGCCTGGGAATTTTAGAAGAGGGTGAAAGTGCCGTACTGACCGGTAAACAAATGAATGCGTTTTCGGAAGAAGATTACAAAACCAGGATCAGGAGCATTAAAGTATTTGCACGGGTGTCGCCGGAGCAAAAGCTCAAAATTGTAAAAGCGCTGCAGGATGACGGGCAATTTGTAGCCATGACGGGTGATGGCGTAAATGATGCGCCCTCGTTAAAAAGTGCCGATATCGGCGTAGCCATGGGAATTACCGGTACCGATGTATCGAAAGAGGCATCTAATATGGTGTTGCTGGATGATAATTTTGCCTCAATTGTAAAAGCGGTAAAAAGCGGCCGCCGCATTTACGATAACATCCGCAAGTTTATTAAGTATACCATGACCAGCAACCTGGGCGAGATATGGTGCATCTTTATGGCGCCTTTCTTTGGGCTGCCCATTCCGCTTTTGCCCGTGCATATTTTGTGGGTGAACTTGGTTACGGATGGCTTGCCCGGGCTGGCACTGGCTGCGGAGCCCGCTGAAAAAGGCATCATGCAGCAGTCACCGCGTCATCCTAAAGAAAGCATTTTTGCTAAAGGGTTGGGAAGGCATATCATCTGGGTGGGCATTCTTATAGGCTCGGTTACGCTGGCGGCACAGGCCCTTTTTATAGATAGCCCCAAATGGCAAACCATGGCATTTAATGTCTTGTGTTTTAGCCAGATGTTTCATGTGTTTGCCATCCGGTCCGATTACCGCTCCCTGTTTGCACAAGGTCTTTTGTCTAACAAGCCTTTGTTGGGTGCGGTGCTGCTCACCGTGCTGCTGCAAATTGGCATCGTTTATATTCCCTATTTCAATCCCATCTTTCGTACAGTGCCACTTACGGGTATGGAATTTTTAATCACTGTACTGATTTCATTTGTTGTTTTTATAGCCGTTGAACTGGAAAAATGGTTTAAAAGAAAAAAGTATCATAACAATAAAAAACCTAATTGATTGGATGTATGGCTAAAATTGTAACGGTAACCATCAACCCGGTAATAGATAAAAGCACAATTGTAGCTGGCATTGTGCCTGAAAAAAAACTGCGTTGTGAAGCGCCAAAGTTTGAACCCGGTGGCGGCGGCATCAATGTGGCACGTGCCATAAAAAAACTGGGCGGCGAGGCGCTGGCCATTTACCCTGCCGGGGGCTACACGGGCCGCTTTTTAAACGATCTGCTGCGCGAAGAAGGAATTGAAACAAAAGTGATTGACATAAAAAAACCAACGCGCGAAAACCTCATTGTTGTGGATAGCATCAGTAACCAACAATACCGTTTTGGAATGCCGGGGCCAGAATTGTTGGAACTGGAATGGAAGGCCTGCCTTAAAAGTATTGAAGAAGAAGAGGGTGTAGAATACATTGTTGCCAGCGGCAGTCTGTCGCCGGGTGTTCCGGTAGATATTTATGCGCAGATAGCGGGCATTGCAAGGGCAAAAGGTGCGCGGCTGATTGTAGATACCTCGGGCGAAGCCTTGCAGGCCGCTGCCGATGAAGGTATTTTTTTACTAAAGCCCAACCTGGCCGAACTCAGCTCGCTGGCCGGGCGCGAAGAAATAAATGCCGAACTGGTAGATGATGTGGCGCGTGAGGTGATTGCAAAAGGAAAATGCGAGGTGGTGGTGGTATCCTTAGGTGCAGCAGGCGCCATGCTGGTAACCGCCAGCGAAATTGTACATGCAACGCCCCCGGCGGTTAAAAAGCGGAGCACGGTAGGTGCAGGCGATAGCATGGTGGCGGGCATTGTTTTGAGCTTATCAAAAGGGTGGGATTTGAAAGATTCTTTACGCTATGGGGTTGCATCGGGCACGGCCGCTACCATGAACAGCGGTACCGAATTGTGCAAGCTAAAAGATGTGAAATGCCTGTATCCATTGATAAGAACAGTACAATTGCAAAGCTGATTAAAAATGAAAAAAGTAAAATGAAGAATGTAACAATTGGGAAATGCTGAAAAGCAAAAAGAGACGTTTTGAGATAGGCGAGTTACGATTTTAAATTTACGATTATGTGTCGTATTCCATTAAAAGGGAAAAGTGACGTTTTAATATAAATGCTAAAAAATATAAAGTAAAGCATGTGGCTTAAAAGGAAAAACAGACGTTTTGATACTATTTGTAGTTATTGAAACAAAAATAATTAAGAGTAAAAACGTCTATTTTTCCGTTTAATTATTTACCGAGCTTAAACACCTGCTCCAGCTTGTGCGTTTTTACATTCGCTGTAACATCAAAAGATGCATTTACCATAGCCTGTGCTACTGTGCGTGCATGTATAGGCCTGTATTGTTTTAGCGGCGGAATAAATTGTAAAAAGGATAGCAGAGGTGCGGCCAGCCTTTCGCCCAGCCTGAACTCGTTGCGGTCGCCGGTAAGCAGCCCGGGTTGTATAATATGTATATGCGGAATGGAAAGCTTTTTCACTGTTACTTCCAGCTCGCCTTTCATGCGCGAGTAAAAAATGCGCGAAGACGGATCGGCACCGGCAGAAGAAATCAGTACATACCCAGGAACGCCATTGTCGGCCGCTGCCCTGGCAAAATTGTATTGATAGGTATAATCTATTTTATATTGGTTCTCCTGTGTTTTTGCCTTGCTGATAGTGGTGCCCAGGGCCGAAAAAAGAACATCGCCGTTTACCAGTTGTTGCCAGGTTTCAGGCCGGTCAAAATTAATTATATGCTCCACCAGTTTTGGTTGGCTAAGCCCGGTAGTGCGGCGCACAAATACCACTACCTTTTCAAACCGCTTATCATGCAAAAGCAATTGCAGCAACTGACTGCCTACCAATCCTGTGGCGCCAATAACCAACGCTTTTTTACCGCTTTCCACCATTTATTTTATTTGTTCTTTCTGTTAATTGCTTTGTGCAGCGCCATCGCTGTTTAATAAAGTTAACATTGCTTCCGCAACTTGTATATAATATATTATTATAAAAAAAGCCTGTACATTTTGGGTACAGGCTTAAAAGGAACAAGAGACGTTTTATCAGCTGTTCATTTCAGCAGCCCAGCGGTCGCGCTCATCGGGACTAAACTTCCAGGGCGCAAAGTTGTTTTCAATATTACTGAACATACCGTTCCATTCTGCCGGTGCATTGCTTTCTTCCATAATCATGTAGCGCTTCAGTTGGTTAATAATATCCAGCGGATTTATCAAAACAGGACAGGCTTGCACGCAGGCCTGGCAGCTGGTGCAGGCTCGCAGTTCTTCAGCGGTAATATAGTCGTGCAATAAGGCTTTGCCATCATCCTGGAAGGAGCCGTTCTTATCCATGTTTTTACCAATCACTTCCATACGGTCGCGGGTATCCATCATTATTTTTCGTGGCGAAAGCAGCTTGCCGGTCTGGTTGGCCGGACAGGCAGCCGTGCAACGGCCGCACTCGGTACAGGTGTAGGCATCCAGCAGGTTTTTCCAGCTTAAATCATTAACGTCTTTTGCGCCAAACTTTTTAGGCTGCATATCGGCCGGTGCTTCCGCAGGTACGGTTTCGGGCTGCATGGCATACAATACTTCCTGCTGAATTTCGGGCATGTTGCGCATTTCGCCCTGTGGTTTCAGCCGTGCAAAATAAGTGTTAGGAAAAGCCAGTATAATATGTAAGTGTTTGCTGTAAGGCAGGTAATTGAGAAATACAAAAATGCCGGCAATGTGCAGCCACCAGGCGCCGCGCTCAATACCAACAAGAGTAGATGTGGACAAGTTTTGAAACAGCGGTATGATGAAACCTGAAATCCAGAAGTCAGAAGTTTGGCTGTAATGCTCATGACCTCGAATTTGAAGGGCTTTGTCCGATGCGTTCATGATCAGGAACAGCGACATCAATACAATCTCAAAAATGAGGATATAATTAGCATCGCTTTTAGGCCATCCGTCTAATTCTTTCATCACCAAACGACGAACCTTTACCCAATTTCTTCTTACCAAAAAAATAACGCAGGAGGCTAACACCAAAAAGGCCAGTACTTCAAAAAAGTTGATGACAAAAGAATAAAAGCCGCCGAGGTAAGGCGCAAACAGGCGGTGCGTACCAAAAATGCCATCCAAAATAATTTCCAGTATCTCTATATTAATAATAACAAAGCCGGCGTACACGGCAAAGTGAAGAAAACCCACCAGCGGCTTGTCAAACATACGCTTTTGGCCTAAGGCCATCAGCAGCGTATTGCGCCAGCGCGCACCAGGATTATCTTTCAGGCTTTCTTCGCGGCCCAGTTTGATGTTGCGGCTGATGAACTTTGCCTGTTTTACAAAAAGCCATACCGCTACGGCGGCAAGTACAATGAATAAAATTTGTTGTGCCAGTTGCATGTATCGTTATTAGATTTGCTAAATTAATCCATATAAAAATAACAGATGCCAACAGATATTGTTTCCAAAAAACAAATTTTAGATGCGGCGGTTGCGAGCCGCAAATTGCGTCGCATGGCATTTCAGATTGCAGAAAACAACGAAGGAGAAAGTGAGCTGATTGTAGCAGGCATCAATGGCAACGGTGCGGTGCTGGCGCAAAACCTGGTGGCGGAGTTGAAAAAAATTATTGAAGCACCTATTCAATTAATTACCATCCGTCTCAATAAAAAGTCGCCGCTGGAAGCAACGGTAGATACCAATATTAATTTTGACGGCAAAAATATCATCGTTGTAGATGATGTGAGCAATACCGGCAAAACATTGCTGTACGCACTCAAGCCTTTTATTTCCTTTTTACCCAAAAAAATACAAACGCTGGTGCTGGTAGAGCGCAGCCACAAGCTGTTTTCCATACAACCCGATTATGTGGGACTAACCGTAACCACCACCTTACAGGAGCACATTTCAGTTGAAACGGAAAAGGATGAAATAGTAGGAGCGTGGCTGCATTAAGTTTTAAAAATGGATGAAATGTCCTTTAAAACTGCCATTGCTGTACTCCAGCGCGGGTGCTGGGATTTTTACGGCGTTCAGCAAAAAGAAAAGAGTTCTTAGCGGTTTGCTGCCTGTTTTAATTTTCGTGAAATCAATATCGGGTGAGAGGTACCACTGGCGCCGCCGCGCAATATCGCTTCGGTCGAAAATAACATTGCCTTCTTTGTCGTAGCCCTTGTTTTCAAAACCGCCCCAGAGCCCCTCAGCACCGTACCCGACCGCAATATTCAGCCAGGGAGGCAGGTTCCAAACGTCTGAAATCTCTTTTAAATTAAAACTTAGCCAATAGGTTTGCCCGTTGTAATCTTTCAGCAGTCGCTGTGGTAAAGTTTTTCCGTATAATTCGTCTGCACGTTTTTGCAAACCATCAGTATATTGATTGCGGTGTGCCGAAAATTTGAAGCTGATTTTTTGATTTTTCCAGCTTAATTCCTGTGCTGCAAAAAGGGCAGAACCAAAAAGATTGGCGCCCATATCAGCCCAGCTCCAGCCCCATTCGGCAGAGTGCGCATCCAGTATTTCAATTACGGTTAAATAAGTAAATCCGGTGGCGCTGCCCAGCAGTACTGCTTTATTATACGGCAAGCCCGCCCAGCGCCAGGCAGCCGTAGTGCCTCGGCTCGTTTGGTAGGCAGTCCACGCATGGCCCACTTTGTCTACCTGCAACCATTCTTTAGAGTCGTTAAACGTATGAAAAGAGGCTTTCGGATAATTCTTATACCAGGCCTGATTGAGTGAAATTAATGAACCTCCGTATAAAGCAGCAGATGTGCCGCCGACTATCCATTTTCGTTTAGGATTGGGAGCAATTAAACAAATTAGTTTCCCCTGCAAAGCATTTGTAAGGCTAATGGTGTCTTCAATTGCTTTTACGCGAACAATCGAATCCTGAGCATAAGAATTGCATATACAAAAAAGGCAGAGCCAAAAGGAAATTAAGACGTTTTTCACCACATCAAAAATACATATACACAGGCGTATTAATTTTACATGCTTAAATTGAATTAATTTTAGATATCAAAACCAACAAATATTATCAGCATATGGATGCAGCAATCAGCCAGAAAGTGGCCCAATGGATGAATAGCAATTTTGACGACGATACTAAAGCACAAATACAAGAACTGCAATCTTCCAACCCTGAGGAGCTGGGCGATGCGTTTTACCGCAACCTGGAGTTTGGTACCGGCGGCCTGCGCGGCCTGATGGGCGTGGGTACTAACCGTATGAACAAATACACTATTGGTATGGCCACACAGGGTTATGCTAACTATTTGAAAAAAAGTTTTCCCGACCAACAAGTGAAAGTAGCCATTGCACACGACAGCCGCAACAACAGCCGATTTTTTGCCGAAACCACCGCTAATGTTTTTGCGGCCAATGGCATCAAGGTTTTTTTGTTTGAAGAATTAAGACCGACACCGGAATTGTCATTTGCCATTCGTCATTTGGGTTGCCAGGGCGGCGTGGTGTGCACTGCATCGCACAACCCCAAAGAATACAACGGTTACAAAGCTTACTGGAACGATGGCGGGCAGCTGGTGCCGCCACACGATAAAGCGGTAATTGCCGAAGTGGAAAAAATTGAAGACGTATCTGACGTAAAGTGGGAGGGTGGCAAAGAAAACATTACCATCATTGGTAAAGAGCTGGACGATGCTTACATACAAATGGTGAAAAGCCTGAGTGTATACCCCGAAGTGATAAAAGAGCATAAAGATTTGAAGATAGTGTACACGCCTATACACGGTACAGGAATTAAAATGGTGCCGCAGGTATTGCAGGCCTTTGGTTTTGAAAACGTACACATAGTAGAGGAGCAAAAAGAACCCAATGGCAATTTTCCAACGGTAGTTTATCCCAACCCCGAGGAAAGCGAAGCCATGAGCATTGGTGTAAAAAAAGCGCAAGAATTGGATGCCGATATTTTGCTGGGTACCGACCCTGATGCCGACCGCGTGGGCATTGCCATTAAAAACAACCGTGGCGAATGGGTGCTGATGAACGGTAACCAAACCGCCGTGCTGGCTTTTAACTACATGATGGAAAGCCGCAAGGAAAAAGGCATTGCCCAACCGAATGACATGGTGGTGAAAACCATTGTAACCACTGACATGATTGATGAAATAGCGGCCGCCAGTGGTGTGAAATGTTACAACGTTCTAACAGGCTTTAAATGGATCGCTGAATTAATAAAAGAAAAAGAAGGCTCCGAAAATTATGTGATTGGCGGTGAAGAAAGTTATGGCCTCATGATAGGTTCGCAGATTCGTGATAAAGATGCTGTGTCGGCGGTTGCTTTGCTGTGCGAAATGGCGGCTTATGAGAAATCGAAAGGTAAAAGTTTGTACGATAAACTGCTGGACCTTTATGTACAATTTGGCTGCTATCAGGAGCACCTGATTTCCATTACCAAAAAAGGCCGCGATGGGCAGCAACAGATAGCTGAAATGATGGAACGCTTCCGCAACAATCCTCCGCAAACATTGGCCGGAATTAAAGTTTCTCAGTTATTAGATTATGACAAACAGGTAAAAACCTTTTTAGCAGATGGTGCTACAGAAAAAATAAACTTACCTAAATCTAATGTGTTACAATTTGTGCTGGAAGATGGCAGTAAGATCAGCGCAAGACCTTCCGGCACCGAACCAAAGATCAAGTTTTACTTTAGCGTAAAAGCGCCCCTAAACAATACGGCAGATTATGATAAGGTGCAGCAGGAACTGAAGGCAAAAATTGAAACCATTATAAAGGAGATGAATTTGTAAAAGGGATATGAGACGTTTTTAGTACAGTTGATCAGTTGATAGGTTGACAAGTTGATTGGTATTTAAAAGGAAAAAGAGACGTTTTTACAAAAGAATCCTGTAAATCCTTTTCAATCTTGCTAATCCGCGGTTTAAAAGAGAAAACAGACGTTTATAAAACTGAAAAAGTGCCGCTTGTATCGGCACTTTTTTCTCTTTTAGGCGGATGGACTTAATATGTTGATGCAGTAACTAATCGCTTTGATAATACAAAAAAACAACGTTTTGAAGTGCCAAAAGGTTCAAAATCGGTGAACGAACCCTTTTTGACGTTGAATGGTGAGTTTACGGCTTAAAACGCAAGCCAGGAAACAGTTTTGGCACCTTTTGCTTGTAGCTTTTATAATCAAGCCCAAACTCAGCTTCCAGCTTTGCCTCTTCCAGCTCAATACCTATAAGCGTATAAACAGTGATAATGCCATTGGCTATCAATAAAGAAAGGATTGGCAGTATCAAAAAACCACCCCAGATGGCCATAAAAGTGCCGGCATACAGCGGGTGCCTTACAAAGCGGTGAATGCCGTTGAGCATTAAAACCGTACCGGGCTTTTCCTGGAAAAGACTTTTGAGCCCGCTGAGGCTTAAAAAGTATTTTTTGATGCAAACCGCCATAATCACCAATCCGGATATGCCAATCACCCAGCCTGCAATGGCAGATAAAGTGGTGGGTACAAAAACAAAAGGCGATTCTATCTTCAATTGGTAATACACCACAACACCTAAATTGATAAAAGCAAATACCGTATAAAAAAGGCGGTAATGTTTAAAGCTTTTACCCATTGTGCCGGACAGTGTTTGTTTTGTGCGAACACTGGCCAGCAGGCTATGCAGCACACAAAAAATAACCCACAAAAAAGCCAGAATAAAATGCTTTTCAACCATAATTAAAAATAGGTTATTTGGCCTTAACCGTGTGCCGGCGAATTATCTTTGCAGCATGAGACCGACCGAAGATACCTACCGGCACAAAGGGCTGCGTAAAAAACTAACTGATATTGTTGAAAAGAAAGGCATTACCGACGAAAAAGTGCTGGCTGCCATCAATAAAATTCCGCGTCACTTTTTCCTTGATTCCGCCTTTGATGAAGTAGCCTACGAAGACCGTGCTTTTCCCATTGCTGAAAAACAAACCATTTCTCAACCCTACACGGTTGCCTACCAAACACAGCTGCTGGAGCTAAAGCCTTTTATGAAGGTGTTGGAAATAGGAACCGGCAGCGCTTACCAGGCCACCGTGCTGGCCGAACTAGGTGTGCAGGTGTACACCATTGAGCGACAGAAAAAGCTTTTTGAAAGCAACAAAAAATTTGATTACCTCCGTAAATATCCCAACATCAAATTCTTTTATGGCGATGGCTACGAAGGCCTGCCTACCTATGCGCCTTTCGATCGTGTTTTAATCACTGCCGCAGCGCCTGAAGTTCCGCCTAAATTAGTGGCACAAATGAAAGTAGGCGGCATGATGGTGTTGCCCGTTGGCACCGGTGATGTGCAGGTCATGAAACGCTTAACCAAACTGGAAGATGGCTCTCTGAAAGAAGAAGTGTTCGACCGCTTTTCTTTTGTACCCATGTTGGGTGGCAAAAACGAATAAGGCAGCCATTCTGTAATATCGTTTCATCTTATTATCTTACAGTATACTGACTGTACTTATGCGTATTATTCCATTAATTATTTCGGTTGTAGTAACCGGTGCACTCATTTTTTTACTCGATAACAAATGGGGCAGCCTGCCGCCGCTGGGAAAGTTTTTAAGCCCGCAACAGGGCTTTTGGCAAAATGCCGAAGCGGCCGATCACGACTTTAATGAGAAACTGGTTTTTAAAAGTTTAAAAGGAAAAACAGACGTTTATTTAGACGAGCGCCTGGTGCCGCACATTTTTGCGGAGCATGAAGAAGATGCCTATTTTGTACAGGGTTTTTTGCATGCCAAGTTTCGTTTATGGCAAATGGAGTTTCAAACCATGGCAGCGGCCGGCCGCATTTCCGAAATATTGGGTGCTAATGAAAACTTTCTGCGCTACGACCGCGAGCAGCGCCGCATGGGCATGGTGTACGGCGCCGAAAACGCGGCGAAAGGAATGGAGGCTGATCCGCGCTCGAAAATGGCAGCGGATGCTTATACGGCCGGTGTAAATGCCTA
>CBDTUH010000025.1:0-17871 GCA_965363375.1 uncultured bacterium | reverse complement strand
TCTGAACAGGTTTTCAAAGCTAGGGTTCAGGCTGTGTTGGTTGCTGTTGATGATGTCCAATGTTTCATTCAGTGCAATCTGGTAATATTCACGGTAATCATCGCGGCGAATCATTTGCTGCGGCTGGCGGCGCAGCGAATAGCCACCACGGGCCAGGGCTAAGCGCGCACGGATGCCTTTTACAGCCGCTTTCGTAATGCGTGTGCTGGGGTCACCAGTTTCTGATCTCCAGGGCACCAGCGTTGTTGCCAGTTCCAGGTCTTCCAGCAGTCGGTCATAAATCACATCGCGGTCTGTTTTGGGCAGATTAATGTCCGTCAGATCCGCAGCCGGTACATCATGAAAAGGTACATCGCCCCAGTTGCGAATTAGTTCATGGTAGAAGATGGCACGCAGGGTTAACACCTCGCCATACATTTTACGCATGGCTGCCTGCTCTTCCGCAGAACCATTGGTGTACTTTACGGAAAGGGGAATGTATTTGATGCAGATGTTCGCCCGTTCAATGCCCTGATACAGTTCCTGGAATGGCATGTTCAGCTCGGTGTTGTCAGGCGATGCGCCATAACCACTAATACCCCTGCGGTCAAGCGGGTTATAGTCACCGCCTGTTTTAAAATCATCTGCTGCCATGGGGTACAGCAGCGAGATACGGCTGCCATACGTATTATCGCCCATCAGCTTATTGTAAACGCCTACTACGGCTGATGTTGTGTAGGAAACACTGTTAAAAACAGCATTTTGGGATATTGTGGATGGATTCTCTACCTCCAGGTATTTCCGGCAGGAAGTGAACGTCACCATGCCTGCAACGGCAAGTGACAAAAATATTTTGGACTTTATATTTATCTTTTTCATTGCTTACTAGTATTAAAAATTAGAATGTAACGTTTACACCTGCCAATACAAAACGGCTGCGCGGGTAAGCGGCATAGTCAACACCGGGTGTCAACGGGTTTCTTCTACGCGTGTTGGCCTCAGGATCGTAACCGCTGTAACCAGTGATGGTCAGCAGGTTGTTTACCGTTGCATACACTCTAAGATTTGTGATTGCTTTTGTTCTTTTAACCAGGCTTTCCGGTATTGTGTAGCCCAGGGTCAGGTTACTGATGCGTAAAAACGAACCGTCTTCAATAGCATACGAATGCAGGAAGTACTGACCCAGGGGTGGGGACCAGAAAGTTGTATTGGAATTCAGTTTTTCCAGTTCAGCCGGGTCATTCACTCTTTGTCCCTGGTCGTTAAACCACTTCCAGCTGTTGGCAACATCAGACAGCATGTTGTTGTCGCGGTATAAATACTGAGTGGTAAACTCAATTTTGTTGGCATTGTATACTTTGTGGCCTACGGCAAAGTTCATAAAGAGGCTGGCATCAAAACCTTTGTAAGAAAACTGCTGGTTGAAACCACCGGTAAACTTAGGCTGTGCATTACCCAGCACTTTTCTGTCATTAGGGCCTACCATCATAGTACCATCATCAACCAGTTTTTTCAGTTTCAGGTCACCTGGCTGCGGCAGGCGGTTGCCCAAGGCTACGTTGCGGCTGTTGGGAGTACCTTCTTTAAGCGTATAGGTTTGCGTAGTCGCATCATAATTGAAGTCGTTAACATTATAAAAACCATCGGTTACATAACCATAAAATTGTCCGATGGGAGCCCCTACCTGTACAATAAAGTCATGGTAAGAAGAACTTATCCAACCCGACTCAACCAGGTACGACATCAGGGGTTTGCCGGAGGCATCTAAGCCAAGGCTCACAATCTTGTTGCGGTTCATCGCCCAGTTAAAGCTGGCATTCCAGAAGAAATCTTTGCTGCGCATGATATCACCATTCAACTGAATTTCGATACCCTTATTTTGCGTTTTACCAATGTTCTGTGTTTGGCTTGGGTAACCGCTGGTGGGGGAAATCACCCTGTCCAAAAGAAGATCTTTTGTATTGTTGTGATACAGGTCAATGGTGGCATTCAGCCTGTTTTTGAAAAGGGAAAAGTCCAAACCAATATTGCGAGAAATGGTGGTTTCCCATTTCAAATTATAATTGGCCAGTTCAACGGGCGCATAGCCGGGAACCACAGCTTCTGCAAAAGCATAGCCATCCACACTGTTGGCAGCAAACATCGTTTTCCACATATCGGCATCAATGCGGTTGTTGCCCGATGTACCCCAGCTTAAACGTAATTTAAGGTTCCGCACAAAATCAACATCTTCCATAAACGGCTCTTCAGAAATGGACCAGGCTGTAGCAACAGAGGGGAACATGCCATAACGGTTTTCCGGAGCAAAAAGAGATGAACCGTCACGCCTTAGGGTTAATGTAGCCAAGTATTTTCTATCGTAAGAATAGTTCGCCCTTGCAAAAAGGGAAAACAGGCGGTTCATACCTTGAGATGAAGTGGGTGCATCCTGCAACATGCCTGTTGGGGCATTGGCTTTTTGTATGCCGGCAAATGCCTGTTCAGGCGTAATGTCTATCGGCAGCCATTTGGTGCGGGTAAAGTTGTTAAGCGACTTTATCTGATAAATTTCCTGACCTACTAAAAAGTCGATGTTATGATCGTCACCCAAAGTGGTTTTGTAGTTCAGCGTATTGGAGTTGGTGAGCGAGAAGGACTCGTTCATGGATATATCCGCAACCGGTTGACCGTTGTTTTGGCGGGCAATACTGGTTACAGGGCCACTGAAAGAGTTGATGCGCCTGTCAGTGCTGGTGATACCTGCCACGGTTTTGAATGTCAGGTTTTTGATGATTTCGTAGCTCACATAACCATTAACAATAATATCACTGCGGTAGTCATCGCGTAGTTCCTGGTTGGCCAACAGCACCGGGCTGATCAGGTTAGTTTGGTCAGCATAAAATGGATCCCAAAGATTTTCATCGGCTGCGGAGCCAGCACCCAGGTACGGACGGTAACGCACGGCATTTCTTAACCGGTTAGAGCTTTGCGTACCTGTATTAGAGGTACCGACGCCTTCTACCTGTTGGCGGCTGTAACGGGTGTTAAAGCCGGTTCTGAAGCGGTTGCTAATTTTATGGTCGAACTTAAATGAAGCAAGTGTACGTGTAAAGCCGGAGTTCAACATGATACCTTCTTCATCAGAATGGTTTAGGTTCAGGCTAAAGGTAGTGGCGGCTGTACCACCTGTTACGCCCAGTACATGGGTTTGACTGAACGCTTCGCGTCCAAAAACCTTATCCTGCCAGTTTACAGATGGCATTTCTTTATAAAGGTCCAGATCTTCAAAGTTGCCGTACTGCCTTATAAAAGACCTTCTAACATCTTCACTGGTGTTATAGTTATAGATCTGGTACTGGTACTTTGCAAAGTCGTAAGGGTTTAGCACATCCAGGGTATTAGTAATCTTTCTAACACCGGCGTAGCCGTTGTAGGTAACCTGTGTTTTCATAGCACGGCCACCTTTTGTAGTAATGATTACCACACCGTTGGCGCCACGCGCACCATAAATAGCTGTAGAAGCCGCATCTTTCAACACGTCAATAGACTGAATTTCCTGAGGCGAAAGCACCGATAGCGCATTTTCAACCTGAATACCATCTACAATATATAAAGGTGAGTTGTCCTGTGTAATAGAGCCACCGCCTCGCACACGCACCAGGATGTCAGCGCCCGGTCTGCCTTCCGAGGTAATTACCTGCACACCTGCCAGTCGGCCTGTCAAGGCTTCTGCAGCGGTGTTCAGCGGAATATCTTTCAATTCCCGTGCACTGGTAGAAGATACAGAACCGGTCAGATCTCTGCGACGAACGGTTGTGTAACCCACTACAACCACATCTTCCATGGTGGTGGTGGCCTGAGCTAGTGCTACATCAACAGTTGATTGTGTGCCAACTGCCACTTCTTTTGGGCTGTGGCCAACATAGCTAAATACAAGTGTAACATTACCGGCAGGAACTGAAATGGAAAAATTACCATCTTCGCGGGTAGAAGTTGAAATTTGTGACCCCTTAACAGTAACTGTAACACCTGCCAGGGGCTCGCTGTTTCCTTCTTTTACCACACGACCGGTTATGGGCCTGTTCTGGCCCCAGCCGATGGCACAGAAAAGAATGGCCAGCAAGGATAGTAAGGCTTTTTGTTTCATATACGCAAGCTTTATTTGAAAAAGTGGTTTTTTATTTTAAGTTTCTAATTTCAATAGCGTCCATATCAGCAAATGATTGGTTTTCGCCGGCCATACCCCAGATAAAGGCATAACTGGCTGTACCGCAGCCTGAGTGGATGGACCAGGGTGGCGAGATGACAGCATCACCATCTAACATTACTAAATGGCGTGTTTGCTGTGGTTCTCCCATAAAGTGAAAGACGCTTTGATTTTCTTTCACATCAAAGTACAGGTACACTTCCATGCGGCGGTTGTGCGTGTGTGCCGGCATGGTGTTCCAAACATTACCTTCTTTTAATATCGTAAGTCCCATTACCAGCTGGCAGCTTTTTATTCCGTCTTCATGAATGTATTTGTAAATGGTGCGCTGGTTGCTGGTAGCAGCCGACCCTAGTTCGGCAGGTGTGGCATCCTTGCTTTTCATCAACGTGCTGGGATACGTTTGGTGTGCCGGAGCCGATAATATGAAAAATTTTGCTTGCTCACTGGTTTCCCTGCTTTCAAAACGCACGTCTTTAGTGCCGCGGCCCAGGTAAAGGCAATCCAGCTTATGGAGTTCATACGACACGCCATCAGCTATAATAGTGCCAGCGCCGCCAATGTTTATGATGCCCATCTCGCGCCGCTGCAGGAAAAAGTCGGCTTTTAATTGTGTATAAACAGGCAATTCGGCGGCAGCTGTTGGTGCAATTCCACCAATAATCATGCGGTCGTAATGGGTGTACGTAAAATGAAAGTTGTTGCTGTTAAACAGCTTTGGGATCAGGAAGGCCTCCCGCAATTGTTCTGTGGTCATTGCTTTTACTTCAGCCGGATGATGACCATATCGTTCTTCGATGTTTGTCAAAATAATTTTTTTACAAGTTTTTCAATCGTTATCTCGATTTTAATTTATCAACGCCCCATCCAGCCGCCATCCACCACCAAAAGGTGCCCATGCACATATTTTGCGGCATCAGAGCATAGGAAAACAACTGGTCCACTAAAATCCTCGGGGTCGCCCCAACGGCCGGCCGGTATCCTGTCCAGTATGGACTGGCTGCGTGTTGCATCAGCTCGCAACGCCTCCGTATTATCAGTGGAAATATATCCAGGTGCAATGCCATTTACATTAATGCCCTTGCCGGCCCATTCGTTTGCAAAACCTTTTACGAGGCTGGCCAAAGCTCCTTTGCTAGCAGCATAGCCAGGCACATTAATACCGCCCTGAAACGAAAGCAACGAACAGGTGAAAACAATTTTACCAGCACCTTTCTGCAGCATACGGCCACCTATTTCGCGAGTTAAAATAAAAGGAGTATCCAAATTCAGGGAAAGTACAGCATCCCAGTCTTCATCGTTATGCTGTGCGGCGGGTGCACGCCGGATAATGCCGGCGTTGTTTATCAGGATGTCAATATTATGCTGCTTTGTTTTTTCAATGAATTCGTAAAGTGAAGTGCGGTTGCCCAGGTCGCATTGATAGGCAGTGAAGCTTCTTCCGTATTGACGTACTCTTTTTTCGGTTTCACTACCTTCCATGGCAGAAGAAGCAACACCAATAATGTCGGCACCAGCAGCGGCCAATCCCTCTGCCATCGCCTGGCCAATTCCCCTGCTAAATCCGGTGACCAGCGCTGTTTTACCAGACAAGTTAAAAAGTTCCGTCATTTTCATACATTAAAGACAAGCAAAAAGGGTTATTAGCAATTTGAAGTGCTTTTCCTTGACAAGTCTACACATATTCCGAGGTTCAAAAAGATGACTAACGTACCTTTTTTTATGCAATCGTTCCCGATAACGTTTGCAATGATGAGCATAAAGGCTGGTGCACAAAATTTGCTTACTTTTAAACGAAATAAAAATGAACCATTGCCATAATAATGAAGTTTGATTCTGTTACCATAAAAGACATTGCCAAGGCACTTAATCTTTCTACCTCCACGGTTTCTAGGGCGTTGCGAGGCAGTTATGAGATCAGCGCCGAAACAAAAAAGCAGGTGTTGGAATATGCTGAAAAAATCAATTACCGCCCCAACCCCATTGCCTTAAGCTTGAAGGAACGGAAAACAAGGGCCATTGGCGTGGTAGTAAGTGAAATAGCCAACAACTTTTTTTCGCAGGCCATCAACGGCATCGAATCCATTGCGTACAACAAAGGTTACCATGTGATTATTGCGCAAAGCCATGAGTCGCAGGCGCGAGAAAAGGTGAACGTGCAGCACCTGGCATCGCGCGGGGTGGATGGGCTACTGGTGTCGCTTTCCGGCGAAACAACAGACATTTCGTACCTGAAGGAGTTGCACGATAAAGGCCTGCCCATTGTATTTTTCGACCGCATTACCGACGAACTGCCCACCCATACCATCCGTTCCGACAACTACCTGGGCGCATTTCATGCAACCGAGCATTTTATTTATCAGGGTTTTAAGAATATTGCCCATATAACAAGTCCGCCCCACCTGAGTATTACCAAAGAACGGCTGCAGGGCTATCGTGAAGCACTGGAAAAGCACGGACTGCCATTTAGGGAAAACCTGATAAAATATTGCATGCACAGTGGAATGCTGGCTCATGAAGCCGAAGATGCCATAAAGGCGCTCCTAAGTGGCAAACAAAAACCCGATGCCATTTTTGCGGGCAGCGACCGCATTACTGCCGTTAGCTTCAGCATGCTGCATCGCCTGAAAAAACACAAAGAAATTGGATTTGCCGGATTTAGCAATACAAGCATGGGCGAGCTGTTTTCGCCTTCCCTCACCGTTATTCGCCAGCCGGCATTCGATATTGGGCAAACAGCCATCGAACTGCTGATACAGAACATTGAAAGTAAAAGGCCGGAAACGGTATTTCAGCAAAAAGTGCTGCCCACAGAAATCATTATCCGCGAGTCGTCATTGATGCCGCAAAACCGACAGTCCTGATGTTGCACAAAGAAAGCACGTCCGTTTAAAGGAAAACAAAGCGTTTTTTATAATATTAAATAACAGAGAACGCAGCAGGCAATTTATGATACGCTTCTTTTTTACTGATTGCAGCGCGTGAAAAAAACCTATAAAAACCCTTTTACAGCAGTCCTGTATCTCGGTTTTAAAATGTTTAATTTTCTTTTTGGTGTAAAAAAAGAATTGTAGCAAAAACGGTTTTTTTTACAGCCTACATGATATACCTTTTTTTGCAAAGCTGGTTTTACGCTTACTTCACCTCGATGCTTTTAGCAATACGTTGGGCGCCTTTTTTTTTCTGCAAGCTCAGGTGCAGCAAATCTTTATTATAACGGAGACCAATTTTTTCCGCGTCAAGGTTAGAGCTGCGCAAGAACAACTGCATGCCATATTCCTGGCGTCGGTAGACATTGTGCCTTCCCGCTTATTTTCTTCTTTGTGTTCAAAAGAAATGATCATCATGATGTCGCTGATGTTCACACGAAAATCCTTTTTTTAGACCGGGCGCCACTTCTTTTAGTTCAAAACTATTGTCGGTTTCGCGAATGTTTACCGGCACCTGCCTTTGTTACTGCATGCTTTCGGCACACCAGAAATCGTCATCAAAAAAGCAGTTCATTGTTTTGCGAAGCACACCATCAACTAAACCACCAAAAGTCATTAATGCTTAGGTGTTATTAACAGCTTAGTTTGTGTTTCTTTTTATTATATTAGCGATATTAACCTCCATTTTTCGGACGGTATCGCAAAGTATGTGCATGTGGATTTTGATTTGAAAAGTGTAACAAAAATGAAAAACTTTTCAACAGGCCTTGTTATGGTGGTAAAGTTTATTGATAAAATAGCGAAGCGGATTTAAAAGAAGATAATTGCGTAAAAAAAAGCCGTGTAAATCATTAAATCAAAAGGCTTTAAGTAGAGAATACTGGAGTTGAATTAGAGCTATAATATAGGACGCCGCACAATGTTATATTATAGATATCAGAATAGAAAAACCAACATATTGATACTCAACAATGCTTTTCAAATCCTGCAGCCAAAAGTTTGAACTGCGGCTATGCCTGGTCACAAAAAAGGTAATCAATCTGATTACCTTTTTTCTTTTTTATACAGTGACAATCGTCTCTTTTTCCTTTTAAAGTAATTGCCTACTCTCCTTTTTGATGTGCATTTTTTTAAGCCAACCACGTATAAAAAAAATTGGCCCCTGTTAGTTTAAAAGGCTTACCAAGCACATGTGGCAAGCTGATTATCATCATTAAAAAATAAAATAATGGTCATACCAAAAAACCACTCAAAAGTTTAGCTTGACGCTATCAAAAAAGGCAGATCATGAAAACCATAATAGTAGCTACAGATTACTCAACCTGCGCCATGAACGCGGTACGCTATGCCGCTTCGCTGGCTGCCCGCACCAATGCTAAATTTATTTTACTGCACGCTTTTGAGCTTTCCACACACGCCGCTAATGGGTTGATTTCTGCCAAAGGCCTTCAAGACCTGATTGAAGAAAATCAAAGCCGGCTGGATACACTCGCTATCAAATTGCAACTGGAGTATGGCATTCGTTCAGAAGCGTATTGCATCAACAATTTTTTAGAAGATGCGCTGGATAAGCTGGTAAAGGAAAAAAAAGCCGACCTGGTGGTATTGGGTATGCACAGCAGCGACTGGAACGATCGCTTTTTTGGAAATACAACACTTAGCATTATTAAAAACGCGCAATACCCGCTGTTAATAGTGCCCGAACAATCTTTGTATAATGGTATTAATAAAATATTGTATGCCTTTGACAGCAAGTGCCTCTCGAGCCGCAACAAGCTGGCCATGCTGCGCGACATTGCTTTTACTTACCATGCCGAAGTACGTGTATTTCATGTACAAACCTCGCCTGAATATGTGCCTGCCATTGAAAAAGACCCGATCATCAACTTAAAAGTAGAGGCTGCCCTTTCACAGATTCATCATACCTATAAAGATGTTTTTAGCACTACCATTGCCAAGAGCATAGAAAACGAACTGGCAATTTATAAAGCTGACCTGTTAGCAGTTGTGCCGCACAAAGCCGGACTTTGGTACCGCCTGGCCAATAAAAGTACAACCCGAAAACTGGTTTTGGAAATACTCATTCCCATTTTAGTGCTTCCTAATAAATCTATTGTTGAATAAGTTTGGTTCATCCATATTTTAAAAGGAAAAAGAGACGTTTAAGTGCAAGTTATATCGGTTAAATAGCTGAATAAGTAACGCAATCATCTATGTATTGCAGAGCTATCGTTTAGGGACAAACATAAAAATTTAGTGCTAAAAAAGCTTTCATGAATAAGTGCATTTATATTATATTTATATAGAATAAAATACCTACCCCTTAAAAAGCCATTTTAGAGCTAAAGCAGATGCAGCGCTGCTTCGTGAGTAAATGCAGTCAGTCTTTTTATGTTCGAAAACTCAATGTACTGGATTAAATAGGAAAACCTACTTTTCCGGTTGTAATATGTTGGGGTCATCGAAAAATAGTCTATGATGTTTATTTCAATGTTTGGTGAAAACTTTTTCACAAACACAATTAGATTTTCCTCCCCTATTTAAATTGTAATATCCTCTCATTATTCACTCCTGTCGGAAACTTATTAATCCTGTAATACAACTAAAACAAGCTACAGTTTACTAAATAGTAAAATTGCAAATTATGATTACTGAGAAACTTTACACTAAAGAAAAAAGCGAATACCTGGAGAATAATCCAACCTGGCATATTGAAGATTCTCCCTTTAAAGCCCAACAGATTCTAAGAATTTTACGGCAAAATAACATTGTACCAAATTCAATTGTTGAAGTTGGATGTGGAGCTGGCGAGATATTGAATCAATTATACGCCGCTTTGCCCGATCATGTATCCTTTACCGGTTATGATATTTCAATTGATGCGATAAAACTTGCTCAACAACGAGAAAAGGAAAGGTTACAATTTAAGCATGAAGACTTTTTGCAGGCAGATACTGTTTATGATGTACTGCTTCTGATAGACGTTTTTGAACATGTAGACGATTATCGGGGATTTTTGCGAGCATGTAAAAACAGGGCAAACTATACCATTTTTCATATCCCACTCGATATTTCGGTTCATTATATTTTGAGAAATAAATTAATGCTAAAAAGGAAAAATGTAGGTCATTTGCATTTTTTCACAAAAGATACTGCTCTTGCCACCTTAACAGATTCGGGGTATGAAATTATTGACTTTTTCTACACAAAGGATTCAATTGAATTACCGAGAAAAACTATGAAATCTAAACTGGCAGTTTTGCCAAGGAAATTGTTATATAAAGCAAATAAAGACATGGCTGCAAAATTACTTGGTGGTTTTTCACTGCTTGTTCTGGCAAAATAAGCACCTATCAAAGTTCATTTCGCAACTTTATTATTTAAAATAATTGCGTTTATTTATCACCAAATACTTTAATGATATTATTATATCGCTTTTACATCAATAAAGCAATTTTTTTGTTTTTAGTGGCTTTGCACACAGACGCTTCATAGCTTTGATAACGTCATTGCACTCTTTTAAAAAGAACCTGCCCTTCTTGTAATTGCTTGGGTTATGCTTAGGTGCGATCTCCATGATGACCTAAACACCAATAGCGCCTCTTTGCTTCAGACCTTCATTGTAACTGCTTCAGTTGTGTACACTATATATATCTTTATGAGTAATGGATATGGAAAAGTTAGCAATGATTTTTTGTCACTTCAAAGCTACGAAAGTCTATGTCCATTCGTTATTCAAGCAACCAAGCCTATTTCAAAAAATGAAAATTGCAACCTATAATGTCAATGGTGTAAATGGCCGGCTGCCTGTTTTGCTGCGCTGGTTAAAAGAGGCGAAACCCGATGTGGCCTGCATGCAGGAATTAAAAGCGCCGCAGGAAAAATTTCCGGAAAAAGAAATAGCGGAAGCCGGTTACGAAAGTATCTGGCTGGGACAAAAAAGCTGGAATGGGGTGGCTATTCTTTCAAAGCTTGGCAAGCCGCAGGAAACGATGCGTGGGTTGCCCGGCGACCCTGATGATGAACAAAGCCGCTATTTGGAAGCAACGGTAAATGGGGTATACATTGGTTGCCTGTACCTACCCAATGGAAACCCTGCACCCGGGCCAAAGTTTGACTATAAATTGCGCTGGATGAAGCGGTTTCAGAAATATGCTGCAGAAAAGTTAGCTGAACAAAAACCCATAGTGCTGACAGGCGATTATAACGTGATACCGGAAGACAGGGATGTTTACAAACCCGAACGCTGGGTGGAGGATGCGCTTTTCAGACCCGAATCGCGCGCGGCATTCAATGAATTACTTGAACAGGGCTGGACAGATGCATTGCGCAAGCTATACCCTGATGAAACCATTTATACCTATTGGGATTATTTTAGAAGTGCTTTTACACGGAATGCGGGTTTGCGAATCGATCATTTTTTATTAGATCCACTTTCAAGCAAAAGGCTTCGGTCTGCGGGTGTAGACAAATTTGTTCGCGGCTGGGAGAAGACCAGTGACCATGCGCCGGTATGGATTGAACTGGAAGATTAAAGCAGCGAGCCGGTTTAGTTAATGACATTACTGTTCAAATGAGTTTGATTGTTGCCCTCATTCAACTTTGTACCGGGCACCCACATAGCTGACTGCTGCGTTGCACTTTTTACTGGATTCTTTTTTCTGAATTTAAAAACCAGCACCTTCACCCAAAGCTTACAGGAAAGGTATAGGTTTTTTCCGCTTGGGTGCATACGGTAAGCAGCAAAAGCCTGTTTTAACGTTACCAGTACTTTGCCATGTTTTTCAAAAGCTTTGTAGGTATTGCTGATAACATAGCGGCTCGCATTTTTACGGGCTTGCATATACAAAGGCCTACGATCCTTTTCAGGCAAATGATTTCTAATGATTTCTACAACTTTTTTAATATCTTTTATAGTTTGGCCCGATGTAAAGGAGCGGCTGGTAATATTATTATGATGGATACGGTAAACCGCCAGATAGTCGGGTGAATATGCAACCGGGTACGCTGTCGCTATGCGCACCCACATCTCCCAGTCTTCACCAAAATGCGCGGCAAAAAAACCTCCCAAATGCTCATATACGCTACGTTTAACAACAATGGCCGGGGGTTGCAGCCTGTTGCGCTGTGCTATAAGGTGCAGCCAGTTATTTACAATTCCTTCTTTTTCGGACACATGCCCAACGCGCGGATTGGTTTTGATGTATTCCCTGCTATCAGCATCCATCAGTTTGTGACGGGTAAATGCGGCGCCCGCCTGAGGATAGGCTTCAAACAAATGTTTTATTTGAGTATAAAAACCGGGCTTTACTTTATCATCGCCATGCAGCAAATGCACCCAGTGACCCTGCGCCTTGTTTAAACAGGTTTCAAAATTGCAAAGGCTGCCTTTGTTGTAAGGTTGTTTAAAATAACCCACGCGCCCTTTACCCAAACGAAAAACCAATTCCTGAACATTTCCGTCCGTACTGCAATCGTCTATTACCTCGATCTGCATCAAGTCCATTCCAGGATCTTGTACTAGAACGCTCATAAGGGTTTCTTCCAGATAATGCATGCAGTTATAAACCGGTATCATTACCGACCAAAGCGGACGAACGGTTTGACCGGGCACCGATTTAATAACAGGTGGTGCTACCGGGATACGAGAATCCATCTCAGGCATGCTTACTATCATTAATAAGGTTTGATGCTTTTACAGGGTGGAAGATCAAAAGCTGTTTGAAATTATGGATGAGCTAGTTTATCTGATACTTACCAAAGCAGCTTATTAAATATAACCATAATTCCAGATAAACCTTTTGTTGTTTCAAATCAAAATTCACCAAAATACAAAAGGGAAAAAAGACGTTTTTCGATTTACGAATTCTTACTTTATTTGAAATGGTGCAAAAAAAGGATTGACCTAAATCAAAAAAATAATAGCAGCTAATTTCTTGTTCAAACCAATAATCAATACTTTTTTGTTGGTTGATTCTTTTGCAAGCCTTTTTTTAATAAACGTCTGTTTTTCCTTTTGTATTTTTTTGTTGACTTCAATCAACAATTGAAAATGCAGGCAAAAAAAACTTTATCAAAAAACTTCCGTTACATTTTTAAAAGCAAGCATTGTTGGCCATTCACCTAATCGTTTTGGTATGTAGAGATGTTGGTTTAAATCTCACCAAATAATATATTTTCAAATATTCATATACAATATTAATTATATGAAAATTCGAAGTAAAAAATATTCTAATAAATTTTATTTATAATTCGTAAGCTTAGATTTTGTTTTTTCATTATCCGGAAAAACATCTGAAATACACATCCAGCTTGCCATTCATAAAATTATTGGCATAGATATTGAAAACTGTCAGCGAATTCGAAAAAGAAGTGTTTTTGAAAACAACAATTGATGAAACCCTTCTACAAATTAAATATTTTTTTAACACAGAGTGTGTAAATTTGCACTCTGAAAAACCAAGTTACCGAACCAATAATCTTGATGATTATTTAAAATCGTAACCTATTTAATAACTATAAAAAGCCAACATCCTATGAGTGGATTAAGGAATCACCTAAGCAATGGTAAGCGTATGCTTGCACCTCTCTTTTTATCAGCAGTTTTATTTTCTTGCAGCAAAGAAAGCCTGATGGAACCGTCTCAAGATGGCTCCGACCCCTTGTCTCTTTCTGCCAACACCGGCGCCTTTGCCAACAGCACTAACTCCATTTCCCCTAACATTATTTACAGGGAAAACTTTGAAGGCAGCACTGTATGGGATGGCCTGCACAAGCAGTTTGGCACCAGCCATGCTTTTAATGTTGTAAACAGCCCCGTATTTGAAGGCTCTAAAGTGGGCCGTTACGAGTTGAGGTATGACGACCCGATTCAAAGCGGTGGCAAGCGTTCAGAGGTATTATTTCCGGAGCAAAAGAACATGCACCGCTGGTATTCTATGGCTGTGTATTTTCCTTCCGAGCATTATGGTAAGGATTCTTACACCGAACTTATCAACCAGTGGCACCAGTCAGGTGGCAGCCCTTCAATTGCCCTTGAAATCAAGAACGATCATTACAACCTGGTAATGCCTGCAGCTGCCGCTAAAACATCAAACACTGTTCGACTTGACCTGGGTGCTATTAAAAAAGACATCTGGAACCGTATTGTTTGGCACATTAATCACTCTACCGGTTCAGATGGTTTAATTCAACTGTGGGTTAATGGTACCAAAATTCTGGATCGCAGAGGCCCTAACATGCACAGCCTGGATTATGCTTCTTACTCTCCAAAATGGAAAGTGGGTATCTATAAGTGGAAGTGGAACGATGACCAACCAACTGATGTTAAGAAAAGAGTACTGTTCTTTGATGACGTTCGTGTAGGTAATGAAAATGCAACCTATGCAGAAATGACTTCAGGTACATCAACTTCTGCCCCGGTAGAAACACCTTCAGAGCCGACACCCGCACCGGAAACAAATGAGCCAACAGCGCCCGATGCAGATGAGCAAGTACCAACCGTACCGGAAACTACAACGCCAACCAGCCCTTCTAATGGCGTTATCCAAAGCTTTACGCTCATTAATGCTTCAACTGATAAGGATGTAACAACCGTAACCAACGGTGCAACCATCAGCCTGAGCAAAATTGGCGTTACCAAGTTCAACATCCGTGCTAATACAGCTTCCGGTGTTGCCAGCGTAAACTTTGCATTGAGCGGTCTGCAAAGCCGTAACTATACGGATAGGCAGTTTCCTTTCTCAGTACAGGGCGACAGTGGTACCGGTAACTATTACTATGGCAAATGGGCAGCACCTGCAGCCTATGGTACTTATACGTTGAAGGTAACACCGTATGCTGATGCAAGAGCTACCAGCGCAATTGGTGCACCTACTACCATTACTTTTACTATTGTAAAGTAATAAAGAGTATCTATCCTAAAGTGAAATAAGAAGTATTTAATTTCATTTGTAAAACTAAAAGCAGCTATTTATTAGCTGCTTTTAGTTTTTCTGATAATTACATTTTCAATTTAAAACTAAAAGGAAAAAGAGACGTTTTGGTTTATGGAACTACAATGAACTTCAATACTTTTTTCTTGCGGTTCTCAGTTATCGTTACAAAATAAACGCCATGATGAAATTTGTCAGTAGCTATGGAAGCTGTTGCTGTAAATCTGATTGTGTTTACAATACGGGCATTTGCATCAATAACAATCGCTTCTGTTAACATACCGGTAGTAGACTGTAATTGCACCTGCTCTCCTCTTCTGACCACAGTTGGGAATAACTTATAATCATCCGCTTCGATTATCTTTGCTTCATCATGCAACGCAGAAGTTTGGGCAGCAATAGATGTATTGATTGCATCGGCATCACTTGCCAGTACGCTCACTGCCGTAGAGCCACTTGAAGTCATCACCACCACTTCAGGATCAAAAGTTTGTTTTGTACTGGTAGGGTTGTTTACAGAAGTACCGCTTATTAAAGTCAATTGAGAGCTAAAGGAGATATTAGAGGTCAATGATTCGTTATAAAGTAGATTTCCTCCATTATCTGTTGCCGGGTATACAACCCTTACTTTTCCTTTTGCTTCATTTAAAACAACAATTGGCCTTGTACCATTTACGGATACATTATACAAATTATCCCAGGTGCCGTTGGGGCGTCGAACCAGCATAGCTATTGTTGGATATCCTGCAGTTTCGTAGCTTGTTTTTACAGCGCAATAAAGGGTGCCATCACTGGATGCTACTACGTTTAAATGATCATCAGCCATACCATCTCCAACGTTGAGGGCAGATTGCGAAGCAGGTACTTCATCATTGGACCAATCTGAAGGATTTGAGCCGTCTATGTGAGTTTTAAAGCCAAAGCGTTCACTGTTTTGATTGGACCACAATACACCTATTTTTCCAGGCAATGCAACTACTGCACATATATCATCATCGTTGATTCCTGTTGCAATAGTTATGGGTGCGCTCCAGTTCAAATACGGCGCATCGCTCCAGCGCACATGTACACCTGTGGTACCGGCATTTGCCAGCCACATACGTCCGGTGCCATCCATATCTAAAGTAGCAGTTTCTACACCGCTTTCAAGTGACAAGCCTACAACGGTTGTTCGGCCCCTCCACAATTCATATGTATCATTATCATCGTCATATTCTATTGACACAAATTGTGAAGTGCGGCCCTGATACATGAAGATATGTACCACATCTCCTACTACTTTACAGTCAGCACGCGAAGATGTTCTGGTTGATACCTTCAGTATATTTGTCCATTTTTCACCATCCAGCCGCCAAATATGAGTACCAGTGCTATTTGCCAGTACCGCCCAATGCTTGCCTGCATGTGTCCAAACTTTTGACTGCGGTTTTTCGCCTGTAGTATTTGATGTGATAGTAAAGTTATCGAGCCTTGTTATGGTTTTAAAACCAACTACGGTTTGCGTAGCTTGTATATTATAAGTTTGTCCGCTGGAGAAACCCGTTGTAATAACATTGCCACTTACATCGGCAATACCTGTTCCGCTACCTTTCAGGTCAAGTCCTAACGAGCCCGTTCCGGATATGGAATTAATAGAAATATCATATACCGAACCGCTACCTGATACGGAAGCAATATTTCCGGATGCAGCACCTTTAAGTGCAAAGTCGCCTGCGTTTACCCCCGTCACAGGTTCTGAGAAAGTTGCCCTGAAAACTACCGACGTATTTGATGTATTTTGTGATGTTGGTGAATGCCGGTTGATGCTCAGAACCGTCGGCGGGGTTTGATCATTTGCCGGTGGCTCATTTTCTACAATTGTAAATGATATGGTACTGGGTGTACCTGCCGTGCCGCCTCCGTTGCTGCTTGTATAAGGCGTAACGGTTAATGTATAAGTACCAAGAGGTGGCGGTGTCCAGGTGCCAAAGTAAAAGTTGGAATTACCATCATCACCAAATAATGAGTAAGGTGTGTTATTATCAATAAAGGTCCTGTTTGTAGGTCCTGTCATTTCAAATTTTACACTGCCAACCGTACCTGGCGAAGTAGTAACGCGCATGGTAAGTTTGGTAGTAGGCAATGTAGCCAAACTAATGATAGAACCGTTTGTTACCATTTGCAGGTCCACATCGGCTGATGCATTCACCAATATAAAATTAGTAATTGAGGGACCATTACTGGTAGTGGTAAAAGTAGCTGCAACAGATTTGTTACTATTCATTGTAATACTAACCGGGTTTGTATTGCCGGTAACATCACCGCTCCATCCTGCAAATTCATAGCCTGAATTGGCAACTGCTGTTAAACTTACGGTGCTGCCTTCTACATAGGTGGCCTTCTCTGGACTTATGTTCACAATGCCACTTCCTTCAGCATTAATGTTTAATGAGTATTGACTTGCCGGCGGGGCCAGGTGGTAGGTTTGTCCGCTGAAGTTTTGGGTCAGCGTATTGCCGGCCGCATCACTGATGGCGGCGCCCTGGGCCAGGAGGTTGAGCCCCAGCGTGCCTTCACCGGATGCACCCGTGATGCTTACCTCATAGGTGCTTGGGTCCACCGCTGAAGCAGAGGCAATGGTGCCGGAGGCAGAACCGGTGAGGGAAAGGGAAAAGTCTGTAGCCTCCACCCCGCTGACCGCTTCTGTGAACTGCACCCGGTACAGCAGCGTGCCGCCGGTGGTTTGTTGCTCCAGGGGCTGGTGGCGCGCAATGGCTACCACCTCCGGCGGGGTCTGGTCCTGGGGCAGGGCCAGGTGGTAGGTTTGTCCGCTGAAGTTTTGGGTCAGCGTATTGCCGGCCGC
>CBDTUH010000024.1:0-18494 GCA_965363375.1 uncultured bacterium | reverse complement strand
GCCCGAACTGGAAGGCCAACCATTTGAGCAGTTGCTGCAGAATGTTTACCATACCGGCAAAACATATTGGGGTAAAGAAGACAAAGCCACGCTGATGGTTGATGGCGAGCTGAAGGAATTTTATTTCAACTTTAGTTATAAGGCATTGCGCAATGCAGAGGGCGAAGTATATGGCATTTTAAATATGGCCATAGATGTATCTAACGAAGTGCTCACCCGCCAAAAAATAGAAGAAAGCGAAGCCAACCTGCAACTGCGCGTGGCAGAAAGAACACTGGAACTGGAACATAAGAACCGCGAGCTCCAGCATATGAATGCCAACCTTGAGGAGTTTGCATTTGCCGCTTCGCACGACCTGAAAGAGCCTGTTCGCAAGATTCATTATTTTTCAGACAGGCTGGCCACACAACTCTCCGGCCGCCTGGGCGAAGAAGAATTGCGCATTTTAAACCGCATGCAGCACGCCACCAGGCGCATGGGCATGCTAATAGATGACCTGCTTTCTTTTTCTCAGGTAAACAGGGGCATAGCGGCAGTAGAAGAAGTGAACCTGAAAGCAAAGCTGGAAGCCGTGCTGGAAGACCTGGAGCTGGAAATTGCAGAGAAAAAAGCCAAAGTGCACTATAATGATTTGCCGGTAATAAGGGGCAATAAAAGGCAGTGGCAGCAATTGTTTCAAAACATCATCAGCAATTCCCTGAAGTATAGCCGGCAAGGAGTGAGCCCGCAGATTCATATTGATGCACAGGAAATAAAAGGAACTGAAGTGCCGGTGCATTTGCCTGCAGAAGAAAGAGAAAACAGCTTTTATAAAATTGAAATAAAGGACAATGGTATTGGTTTTAACCAAAAGGATGCCGACCGCATTTTTAATATTTTTACCCGCCTGCACGGCAATGCCGAATACCGCGGTACAGGCATTGGCCTTTCTATTGTGCAAAAGGTGGTAGAGAACCATAAAGGGCTTATTATGGCAGAAGGCTTGCCCGACAACGGCGCCACCTTTAAAATTTTTATACCCAAAGCTGCCACTACGGTGAATAGGGATATGCAGGTAGAAGTATAATGAACTGAATTTAAAAGGGAATGGAGACGTTTTTAAAAACGTCTCCATTCCCTTTTGATGTTTGGGTATATAATTTGCTTTTAAAAGGAAAAACAGACGTTTCCGCTTTACTTATCCATCATTTCTTCAGCAGGAAAAAACAGGTGAAATACAGCGCCTTCATTTTCTTTTCCCTCTGCATAAATTTCTCCGTGGTGGCGATGAATGATTTTTTTGCAAAGCGCCAGTCCAAGGCCGGTGCCTTCATATTTGCTCCTTGCATTCAGCCTCGAAAAGATTTCGAACATTTTTTCGGTGTAAGCAGGGTCAAAGCCAATGCCGTTATCTTCAATGCAGATGTGGTGATACGGTATGTCTGAACCGTTCAATAACTTGTTTACCATGGGATGCATGCCCTGTTGTGTAATGCAGGTTATTTTAATGACAGGAGCTATATCCGGCTTCGAAAATTTCAGCGAATTGTTGATAAGGTTGTAAAAAAGCTGGTGCAGCAAAACGGGCACACCGGAAACTTTTGGCAGCGCACTGCTTTGGATGGTTGCATTTTTTTGCTGTATCACTACTTCCAGGTCATTCTTAATGCCATCCACCACTTCGTTGAGGTCTACTGGGTCTTTTTCATCTTCAAAAGTGTTGATGGTGGAATAGTTTAAAATGCCATCAATCATATTGGTCATTCTTTCGGAAGCGTCATATACTTTTTCAAGATAGGTTTTACCTGCATCCGGTAAGGCATTGCCATACTCATCCATCAGGCGGTGGCTAAAGGTTCTTACTTTTCTCAGCGGCTCTTTCAGGTCGTGGCTGGCAATATGGGCAAACTGCTGCAGGTCTTCGTTGGATCGCTTCAGTTCCTGCGTTCTTTCTATCACCAGCTTTTCCAGCTTTTCGCTGATGGTTTTGCGTTCATGTATCTCGGTGCAGGTGCCAAACCATTTGGTAATTTCTCCTTCCTTGTTTTTTACCGCCAGTGCCTTGCCCAAAAACCATTTGTATTTGCCTGTTTTACCATTTCTAAGTCGGTATTCTATCTGGTAATCGGTGCCGGTGCGGGTAGCATGTTGCCATACCTGTAATGTGTTTTCTACATCATCTGGATGCAGCACCTGTAACCAGGCATCGTGTTGGGTACTGGTTTCGGGTAGGGCGCTGAAAATATACCACTGTTTGTTCCAGTAATCTACTTTTCCGTCGGGCGTGGCCGACCAAACCATTTGTGGCATAAAGTCGGCCAGTTCGCGAAACTGTCTTTCTTTTTCCTTTAATTCGCTGGTGTGTTTCTGCAGGTTTTCTTTCATGCTGATGATGGCATGTGAAAGCAAATCGTCGGTGCTGCGCGGGTATATCTTTACATCAAAGTTGCCATTGCCAATCGCTTCCGCCACTTTCGACAATTCTTTGTTGGAGTTGTCAATCTGAAGAATAGATTCAGCCAGCGATCCGATCGCATCGTTCGATTCTTTGTGAATGCGGATGCCGCTTTTACCTTTAGCAATTTTCTGAGCAGCCTGTTTCAGTTCCTTCAGCATTTGATTGATAACAGCAGCCGTATAAGTTACAATGGTTATGGCAATAACAATGGCAATTATCAACAGTATAATGGAGAGGTTTTTCTTGCGTTGTTCGGCATTGTATAATGCAGTGGTTTCTTTTTCCACATCGCTTAATACAGATTGCTGCAGTTGTCTCAATTCATCTACAGCGGCCCGGTAGGTAAGGCCCCATTGCTCGTAATTATATTTATCGGAAAATTTAAAGGTTTTAAAAGTCTGGCCCAGGTAATCAATCGTAGGTTTTAGTTCGGTCTGTTGCAGCAGGTTTTGATAACTGTTATAAACTTCTTTTGGCGCCTTTGCTTTTAGTTCTGTTTCATAGGTATGGTACACCTGGTGGACGCCTACCGAACCAATTAATGTTTCTACCATATACGCCCTGGTGTAAAGCACATTGTACACGTTGGTGCCCAGTATGCCCAGGTAGGTGGTCATTTCGGAAAGCAGCCTTTGTGCTACCAGTTTTGTATACACCTTTTGCAGGTACACACTGGAGCCCGCCGATACCTGGTTGAGCGTGTTGAGCCGGAAAATAGTGTTGGTAAAATAGTGCATAACCCCATTGGCATCTATACGGTTGCTGTCAAGATTGGCGCGCACGGTGGCCAGATCGTTCAAAAAAGTATATTGTGTAAAGTCCTTGAGCGCCGGGTCAAAGTTGTACTGCAACTTTTTAATGATGGAGTCGGTTACGGGCCGGTGGGCCAGCATTTCTGCTTTATGATTTTTTTGTAAAGCGTATTCGTAGCTATACCTGTTTTCTTCGCGCAGGGCATCTATCAGGTGGGCCATATCGGCCGACTGGTCTATGCGTAAGAGGTAAGTTTGCAGCAGGTTTACCTTTTGTGTTTTTTCTATATATAATTGTATAAACAGGTATAATAGAAACAGCAGTGGTATCAGGCTGATCAACAAAAGCTTTATAGATAATGGCAATCGCCTAAAGAAATGATTCATATAATATTGGCAAAAAAAACACAAAAAACAAAACAAAAGGGTAATTTATACAAAAACCACCATATTCATCTGCACATAAATTTCCCGGCTGCAAAAAAAGGATTTCTTAGTCAATTTTGAAATAGGTAAAAGGCTATGCCTTTGCGTTTTGGCCATCATTACGCCTAAAAAATTAATTTGACACTATTTAATGCAATGGTTGCTTATCTTCATCTTCTTTTAAAATCTACTGTATAAGACATGGCATTATTAGAAAAGCACCTGGTGGTAAAGCGTTCTACCATTCCGGGCGCCGGCAAGGGATTGTTTACAAAAGTGGCTATTGAAAAAGGTGCCCGCATTGTAGAATACAAGGGCCGCATTACCACCTGGAAAGAGGTGGAGTGGGACAGTGAGAACAAGTATATTTATACCATTAACCCCCGCCATGTTATTGATGCCAGCAAAACCCTGAAAGCGCTGGCGCGTTATGCCAACGATGCCCGGGGCCTTGTCAAAATAAAAGGCGTTACCAATAACTGTATTTATGTTAACGATGGCCTCCGTGCTTATATTGAATCCGTAAAAGACATTCCAGCCGGTGCCGAGATATTTGTAGCCTACGGCAAAGAATACTGGGATGTGATCAGGCATAATATCAAAAATGAAGCTAAGGCCGCAAAAGAAAAACAGGAAGCTAAAAAAAGTGCCAAAAGCAAGACAACAAGGGCAACCAAAAAAGCCTGAAGGTTTTTAGGCATTTAAAAGGAAATCGAGACGTTTTGTAAAAAGTAAAAAAGCAAAATTGTAAAGCAAAAAGCAGGGAATATTTAAAAGGAAAAACAGGCGTTTTACTTTTAACCCTGAACGATAAGCAATGAGCTTTTTTTAAAAGTAAAAAGAGACGTTTATAGCCAGGCTTCTCTAAAAAACAATTCCATCAATACTTCTACTCAACTAATGCGGTTGCAATCTGTTATTTAAATAATAAAATGACGTGGTAAGATTGGTTTTGCGTACTGTTTTTTGATAGCGCATTAAAGATCAAACCCAGGCCTTGCACGCATCTAACCTATTTGGCTACCGCAGAGCAGCATTAATGCAAACAATAAAAGCTGCCTTAACCGTTTTACCTTTGTTATGGAATGAACTTAACCAATGCTATATCGCCTGAAGAACTGCTGGTGCAAAACCTGGACAAAGCGCCCTTTGCTCTGATAGTGTGGACACCCGAATTTGAAGTGGTATCCTGGTCGCAGCTGGCTGAAGAGCTTTTTGGCTGGACGGAGGCAGAGGTGAAAGGAAAGCATTTTAGCGAGTTTGATATTATTTACAGCGATGACTGGCCCCTGATAGAAGGGGAGGTGGGAAGAATGGTAAAAGGCGAAATAGAACGTTTCACCAGCTCTAACCGAAATTACAGGAAAGACCGCAACATTATAAATTGTTATTGGCATTGCTTTGTAGTGAGGAATGAATCCGGAGTTGTCAATCATATTTTAACGCTGGTGCAGGATGTATCAGAGCAGATGCAAAAAGACCTGGCGCTAAGGCGCGCCAACCAGCGCTTTGCCCTTATTACAAATGCCACCAGCGACGGCATTTGGGAATGGAATGTGCTGGAAAATAAAGTGTGGGCCAACGAAACCTATTGCAAAACCTATGGGTACGATCCGGCTGTCTATTTCAACTTTTATGAGGAGTGGCTTACAAGGCTTCATCCTGCAGACGTTGACCATTTTTTGGAAGTGATAACAGAAGCACGAGAAAAAAAACAGAAATCCTGGAGTGGCGAGTTCCGGTTTAGGCTGGCAAATGGTAGTTACGGGTACATTCTTCAAAAGGTTCATTTTATTTACAATGCAGAAGGTGCATTGATAAAAGCTGTTGGCAACGACATCAATATCACCAGCCTGCGCATGACAGAAGCCGCCTTGCGTGTTTCAGAAGAAAAGTTTTCAAAAGCCTTTCGCTCCAGCCCTGTTCCGGTAAATATTATCAACCGGAATAATGGTTTGATTACCGATGTAAATGAAGCTTTTTGCAAACTGACAGGCTTTGATAAGGATGAATTGATCACCAAGAAGTTTAATGAACTGAATATTCTTGAAGAAAAATTTATTGAGGCTTTGAAAGAGTGTTTGGAAGCCAATTCCATTGTCAGTAATTACCAGGTAAAAATGCGCAGGAAAAATGGTGTGGATATCCATGCCCTTATTTCCTGTGAGGAAATGCAGATAGATGGCGTACCCTACGTAATGACCATTTTGCAGGACATTACCGAACAGGTTAAGGCAGAAGCCGCGTTGAAGCTGAACGAGCAACAGTTGAAGCTGGTATACAACACTATCAATGATATTCTTTTTCTGCTAGAAGTTGAGGATGCGCAAACTTTTAGGTTTATAACGGTAAACAATGCATTTCTGGCAGCTACGGGTTTGAGCTATCATGCTGCAGCTGGGCACCTGGTGCAGGAGGTGGTGCCCGAGCCTTCACTTAAAGAGGTGCTCAGTAAATTTAGATTGGCCATCGATACAAAAAATACGGTGCAATGGGTGCAGCAGTCACCATATAACCAATCCAGTAAGTTCAATGTAATTAATGTAACACCTGTTTACAACCAGGAAGGCATTTGTATACGGATAGTAGGTACGGCGCATGATATTACGGCGCAAAAGCAGGCCGCTGATGAATTGTCACGCTCTTACCAGGAAATAAAATTATTGGCGGCCCATCTTCAGGCGGTAAGGGAAGAGGAAAGAGGCAACATGGCCCGCGAAGTACATGACGAGTTGGGACAGTTGCTCACAGCATTAAAAATGGAAGTTTCGTGGCTCAAAAAAATTGATGCGCTCAATGCAAAGCAGGTTGGGCAGCGCGTGAATTCAGTGAATAATTTGCTGGACGAAGCCATCAAAACCGTTCGAAATATTTCTGCAAAATTAAGACCCAGCATTTTAGACGACCTGGGATTAGCGGACGCACTGGCATGGCAATCGCGCGAATTTGAAAAGAGATATGGAATTAGTACCGGGTTTTCTACCAATGTTGAAGAGACGAAGCTGTCAAAGGAATTGAGCACCGCTTTTTTTCGAATTTACCAGGAGGCACTAACCAATGTAGCGCGGCATGCACATGCTTCTCGTGTAGTTGCCAGTTTTGTAAGATCAGGTGAAAATTTTATTTTAAAAATAGCCGATAACGGAATTGGGTTTGAGCTGCAAAGAATTGATGCCCAAAAAACCTTAGGCCTGGTGGGCATCAAAGAAAGAATAGCGGCTGTAAAAGGTATTTTCAATTTGCAAACGGCACCCGGTGAAGGAACAATATTGACCATTACAGCACCGGCACCCAACTAAAGCACTTAACACCATGATTCGGTTTATCATAGCGGATGATCATTCAATAGTGCGGCGGGGCATCCGCGAGATTATGCAGGAGGCTTACCCGCTGGCTGAAATTGACGAAGCCGGTGATGCCGAAACGCTGTTGCAACTGGTGCAGCAAAAAAACTATAATCTGGTCATTACAGATATTAGCATGCCGGGCCGCAATGGTTTGGATGCCATTCAGCAGATCAAACAGATAAATGCGCAGCTGCCGGTAATTGTTCTGAGCATGCACCCCGAAGACCAGTATGCGGTGCGCGCGTTAAAGAGTGGTGCAGCGGGATATTTAAATAAAGAAACGGCACCCGACGAGTTGGTAACGGCAATTAGGCAGGTGTTAGGAGGGAAAAAATATATTACAGGTGCTGTAGCTGATAAGCTGTATGGGTTGCTGACGCAGGAGAATAAGCCGGTGCATGAATTACTTTCAGATAGAGAATTTGAAGTTTTTAAGCTAATTGCAGCAGGCAAAAGCATTTCTAAAATTGCTGCCCGGCTTAACCTAAGCAGTACTACCATCAGTACTTACCGCGCGCGTATCCTGGAAAAACTTAAGCTTAAAACCAATGCCGACCTGACACGCTACGCCATGGAACTACAATTGATTTAGGGCGCGTTCTTGTAGTATATATACTACATCAGATTCCATTTTATATTATAAGCAATTTTATAGTGTTCTTCTAAATTGCATAATGATTGCCGGTTAGATATGAATGTTTTGTAGCTAGCGTTTTTTGTCATGGCGAATTTTTATAACGCCCTCTGTAATTTGGCTTTACACCCGATTGCATAGGAGAGAAAAGTGACTTACGTTTTTTGCAAGCGATCAATTTCAACAGTTTAACCGGGCTGTTACAAAAAATTGTTTTCTGCAGGATTACTTTGGCTTCAGGTAAAAGAAAATCGGCAGGCTATTATTAAACAAATACAATTCGTAATAAAATGAACACTACAAAAACAGGTATGGAACCAGTTGAAAGGCAAAAAAGCCGTATAGCTGAAAACCTGATTGATTCCGTTGAACTAAAAAAAGCCGCAATAGTGCTCAGGGCCATCAAGCATCCGATGCGGCAAAAGATGCTGCAGCTTTTGCACAAGCACCAGTCGCTTCCGGTAACGGACCTTTACATTAAAATGCGAATTGAACAATCGGTAGCATCGCAGCAGCTGGCCATTTTAAGACGGTCCAACTTTGTGGTAACCAAAAGAGAAGGCAAGCAGATTATTTATTCCATCAATTATGAAAGGCTGAGCGAAGTGCAGCAACTCATATCCCGATTGGCATAAAGGTGCTGCAAAACGTCTGTTTTTCCTTTTAAGCTTTCAGTTATCTATAATTGAAAAGCCTTGTTTTGTATGTACCTATAACTGAAGAAGCTTACAAAGTTGCAAGCTCTATCAAATATCTGATTGTAAAAAGGAGCCTCAAATCATGCTTGATTTGAGGCTCCTTTATTGTTGTAAGTGTCCTTCTCCAAACGTCTGTTTTTCCTTTTAAAAAAATAGAATTAATAGGTACGAATGGGTAAATTTTATACCCGAACCATTGTAGCCGTCCACCAAAAAGGCTATTGGTTGCCCAATAAAGTAAATGTAAGCTGCAACTTTCTGTATAAGAAAACAGGCTTTAAATACACCTGCCTATAGAGAATGCGGTAAATTTACTGGTAATTGATTATCACTTAACCCTACCAACCTTAAGATATAATGGATTTTAGAGCCTTTGAAGCTACGCCAGGGAGCAGCGTAGTTGTGTTGACCGACGCCCCTCACTTTACCATTGTAGCTGTAAGTGATGACTATGTTGATACCTCCGGCAAAACCAAAGGGGAGTTGATTTGCAAAAGACTTTTTGAGGTATTTCCAAAAAATCCGGAAGATGCCAACTTCACCGGTGCACAAAACATTCGTAACTCTTTTGAATATATTTTACAAAACAGAACACGCCATTCAATTCCGCAGCACCGTTATGATATAATTAATGAAGAGGGCGCATTTATTCAAAAGCACTGGCAAGTACACAATGCCCCCATTTTAAACGACATCGGTGATGTAGCCTACATCATTCACACCATTTATGATATTACGGATAAAGTGATTGCAGAGCAAAAGGCAGATTCTGTAAAAGGCATAGAAAAGGCGTACCGTTTTTTTATGAATGCGCCTGTCATTATCGGGTATCTCAAAGGCAGTAACTATACCATCGAACTGGCCAATGAAGGACTGCTGGAAGTTTGGGGAAGAACCAACGAAGTGGTGGGTAAACCTTTGCTGGAGGCCATTCCCGAACTGGAGGCACAGGGTTTTATACAATTGCTGAAAGAAGTGCGTACAACGGGGGAACCTTTTTACGCTTACGAATACCCAATCGTGCTGATTCGTGATGGAAAAGAAGAAACTCTCTATTTTGATTTTGTATATAAGCCATATTATGAATCGGCAGGGGATGAAATTGCAAGTGGCGTTATTAGTGTGGGACATGATGTAACCAGGCAGGTGCTGGCAAAAGAAAAAGTGGCAGAAAGCGAAGCGAAGTACCGCACCTTGTTTGAATCTATGGACCAGGGTTTTTGTGTGCTGGAAATGATCTTCGATGAAAATGACCAGCCACTTGATTACCGTTTTGAGGAAATCAACCCGGTGTTTGAAAAGCAAACCGGATTGAAAAGCGCTGTAGGAAAAACAGCGCGTGAACTGGTGCCACAGCTGGAGCAACTTTGGTTTGACCTGTATGGAAAAGTAGCCTTAACAGGTGAGTCAACAAGGTTTATGGAAGGGTCGGAAGCAATGAGCCGCTGGTTTGAAGTATATGCCTTTCGCATGGGCGGTGCAGAAAGCCGCAAGGTAGCGCTGTTGTTTACCGATATTACAGAAAGGCAGATTGCAGAAAAAAGCATTCAGGAAAGCAATGAGCGTTTTCGCAACCTGGCCGATGATAGCCCGATGTTTGTATTTATTATTGACCCCGATCCCCATGCGCCTGTAAGTTATTGGAACAAAACCTGGCTTTCCTACACCGGCCAATCAATGCAGGAGGCGCTGGGAAGAGCTTGGGATGGATTTATTCATCCGGACGATAATCGTATCGTGATGGAGCATTATGCACCTGCATTTCAAAACAGGCAATCTTATTTTATACCGGCAATAAGAGTAAGGCGGCATGATGGTGTTTACCGCTGGCATGCCTTTAAAGGTAATGTGCGCTATGGTGCGGATGGCAGCTTTAACGGTTATGTGGGCGTGGGCTTCGACATTCATGACCAAAAGCTAACTGAAGAAGCATTGAAAGAAAGTGAAGTAGAGTTGCAGCAAAAAGTAACAGAACGCACTTTTGAATTGCAGCGGCTGGTAGAAGACCTGCGAAAATCGAACAGCAACCTGGAAGAATTTGCTTATGCCGCTTCGCACGATCTGAAAGAACCCATACGGAAAATTCATTTGTTTAGCGAACGTATTAAAGAAGGAATGGCGGACCGCATGAGCGAAGATGAAAAGCGTTATTTTAACCGTATGGAAGGCGCTACCAGGCGCATGAGCACCCTTATTGACGATTTGCTCTCTTACTCGCAGATAAGCATACGGCCAAAACTATTTGAAGAAGTAAACCTGAATAACCTGCTGGATCAGGTGCTGGAAGACCTGGACCTGGAGATAGAAGATAAGAATGCGGTTGTTGTGGTGGAGGAGCTCTTTACTTTTAGAGGGCATCACCGGCAGTTGCAGCAGGCTTTTCAAAACCTGGTCAGCAATGCTTTAAAATACAGCCGGACTGATGTGTCGCCTGAGATCAAGATTGATTACCGCAAAATAAGAGGCAACGAAACCTCGCTTCACCTTTCTTTTGATGATCAGCAAAAGCTTTTTTACTGCCTCAGCATCACTGATAATGGTATTGGGTTTGAACAGGCAGATGCGGAGCGCATATTTAATGTATTTACCCGCCTGCACGGGCTGGCAGAATATAAAGGCACGGGTATTGGTCTATCCATTGTGCGAAAGGTTATTGAAAACCATAATGGGCATATTTGGGCAGAGGCACAACCGGGTAATGGCGCTGCTTTTCATATACTGCTGCCGACTGATTAAAAGGGAAAAGAGACGTTTTTAAATTACCGGATATTCACCTTACTTTAATGTTTGTTGTTAGCGGAAACCGTATTTCAAATCAACATTCATGACCATACTAATTGTTATTGCAGCCATTATACTGCTGGTATTGCTGATCACCTGGGGAAAGCTTCATCCTTTTATTGCGTTTCTGATTGTTTCCATTGCTGCAGGCCTGGCGCTGGGTATACCGGTGGCCAAGGTTACACAATCCATTCAAAAAGGAATGGGCGATATGCTGGGCTCGCTTACCATACTCATAACCATGGGCGCCATGCTGGGCAAGCTGGTAGCCGACAGTGGAGCCGCACAACGGATTATTGCGGTACTGATGAAAGCCTTTGGCGAAAAAAACATGCAATGGGCTTTGATGGTTACTGGCTTTATCATTGGTATTCCACTATTTTATACCGTAGGTTTTGTATTGATGGTGCCGCTCATTTTTTCGGTTGTATATAAATACAAATTGCCGGCCGTTTATATTGGTTTGCCTATGCTGGCAGCTTTGTCAGTTACGCATGGTTTTCTGCCGCCGCATCCGTCGCCGGCGGCACTGGTGCTTCAGTTCGGCGCCAATATGGGACTCACCACTTTATACGGTTTGGCTATTGCTGTTCCTACTATTTTATTAGCCGGGCCCTTGTTTGCCAAAACATTGAAGCATATACCTGCAGCACCTTTGCAAACATTTGCTGCCTCCGATTTGCCCGAAGAAGAACTACCCGGTACAGCCAATAGTTTTATATCAGCATTGTTGCCAGTAATATTAATTGCATTAAGCACCGTATGGCTATTGGGTGTGCAGAGCCAATCCGGTATAGGTGCCTTCCTGGTGTTTTTGGCCGAGCCTTCGATTATTATGCTGATCGCATTATTGATTGCCACGTACACCTTGGGCATTCGCATGGGCAAGAGCATGAAGCAATTGATGGAAGGTTATGCCAATGCTGCAAAAGATGTGGTGATGATTTTATTGATCATTGCCGGGGCCGGTGCTTTAAAGCAAGTGCTTACAGATAGTAAGGTTAGCGAAGAAATTGCAGCAGCCTTGCAGCAGCTTACAATGGAGCCGCTGGTGCTGGGCTGGCTGATTGCGGCCATCATCCGTGTATGCATTGGGTCGGCAACGGTGGCGGGCTTAACCGCCGGAAGTTTGGTAGCGCCCATGCTATTGAGTGGCAACATCAATCCTAACCTGATGGTGCTTTCCATTGGTGCCGGCAGCCTCATGTTTTCTCATGTTAACGATCCGGGGTTTTGGTTGTTCAAAGAATATTTCAATGTAAGCATTAAGGACACCATCCGCTCCTGGTCGGTAATGGAAACCATTGTGGCCGTAGCTGGCCTTGCGGGTGTATTGCTGCTAAATGTTTTTGTGTAGGTCTTAAAAAAGAAAAAGCCTCACAAGTTTTTGGCTTGTAAGGCTTTTGTGCCCGGGATCGGAGTCGAACCGATACACCCTTGCAGGCGGCAGATTTTGAGTCTGCTGCGTCTACCAATTCCGCCACCCGGGCTTATTGGGGTGGCAATATTACAACTTTTCAAACAATTGCGGCTCTTATCAAGGGGTATATTTTTTATAAAACGTCTGAAATCCCTTTTAAGAGGTGGTGATGCCGCACCAGCCTTTTTTTATCGAACCTCTTCCCACCACTTGTTGTATGTTTTTGTAGAATCGTTCAGGAATACAGCTTCACCTATTAACGGCGTCAGTAAGGGTAATTCTGCTTTCCGGCTGTAGCGGCTTACTTCGTTAATGGGTTCGTTCCAATCGTGGCTAGAGAGGCTGAACTTGCCCCAGTGCACAGCCAGCAATTTTTTGGCCTTCAGGTCCTGCGCCGCCTGCACCACTTCTTCCGGCATCATATGTATGTACTTCCAGCTTTTGTTGTACTGCCCATTTTCCAGTATGGCAAGGTCAAAAGGTCCATGTTTCTCACCAACAGTTTTAAAATGCTGATCGTAGCCCGAGTCACCGCCAATGTAAATGCTTTTGCCCCGTGCTTTTAAAACAAACGAAAGCCAAAGCGTGCCATTGCGCTTAAAACCCCTGCCTGAAAAGTGCCGCGCGGGTGCGGTGTGCACCTCAAAGCCATCATTCAATTTTGCGGTTTCGTTCCAATCCATTTCTACTATCAGTGCAGGGTCAAAGCCCCAATGTTCCAGGTGGGCACCAACACCAAGGCCGGTTATTATTTTTTTAACCTTTGGCCGCAACTGCTTTACCGTTTCATAATCGAGGTGATCGTAGTGGTCGTGCGAAATAAAAAGATAATCAATAGAGGGCATATCAGCGGTTGTATATACATCGCTGCCCGCAAAACTTTTGGTGGTAAAGCTTACCGGCGAAGCGCTTCCGCTAAATACCGGGTCTACCAGAATCTTTTTTCCCTGCAGCTGCATAAAATAAGATGAATGTCCAAACCAAACCAGCACATCCTGCTGTGGCGGCAGGTTCAGCAGGTCTGTTTTTTGGCTGGGCAGGGCTACAGGCGGCTGGCTGTTTTTGTTCTTGTCAAACAAAAATTTGCCCATGACCGTAAAAAAATTGGCGCCTTCGGTAAATGCCGGTGTGTGGCTTTGGTTTTGAAACTGCCCGTTCTTATAATTTGGCGATTGCTGTATGCGCTGCAACCGTGCGCCGGTGGGCGATTTGCCAAACTGAGGCTGCTGCATATACAGGTAGCCAGCGCCCAATAGCACTATCAGAACAAGTAAGAAAATGATCATGACTTTTTTTAAAATGGAAATAAATCTTTTCATAAACCGGTGGGTTCTTCAACAGAAGAAAAAAGAAAGCTAAAAGTAAAAATCGTAAAGGCTTACTTGCAACAGCTTTTTCGGGGCAGCAGTATTTTTTTGATCAGATCCCAAACCGACTTTAAAATATTAATTGCCGTCATTTTAATACCTCCTTATTTACACTGCAAAGCTGCGGTTAAAAAGGCAGTCTGCCTTACAAAACGTCTGAAATCCCTTTTAATTTCCTGTTAATAAAATAGATACTCTAACGGTGTAGTTATTAATGATGAAAATCAGTTGGCAACGAGGCATCGGTAACTATTTAATAATACAATGCTGTTTACATTTAAGCCAGTATTTAACAGGTAAGTGCTGCTTTTTTTAACAGGCATAGAATTGGTAAAGCTATCTGAAACCGGTAAATTTATTGGCTTACATAAATCAAGGTTAAAATAAACGGTAATGCATCAACAAATCTTATAAAAGGGAAAACAGACGTTTATGTGTTAAGTATCTAAGTAAGAAAGAAGAAAATGGAAACAATAGAAGCAAAGCATATAACAAAAGAAGCGCCTAAAAAGCGGCCTACTTTCTCGCAGGTGATGCGGGTGATTACGGCACTGGGTGCGCTGGCTTTGCTCACATTCCTGGTGGTAAAAGTGTACAACATGTACCAGCTTTCCACCGAAAAAATATACAATGAAAGTTATGTGCCTTACAAGCTTTCTATTGTAGATATTACCGATACCAGTACGTTCACTACTATCGAGTTGTACTATGCTGAAAAAGATTACGATGAAGTGGTGCGGCAAAGCAGGAACCTGCTAAGCGTGCTGGACCGCGAAAGGCTTTTAATAGGTGTTTCGTACCTGCAAAAAGAACAATACCTGCGCGCTATTTCGTGGCTTACGCGGCTGGCCGACCTGGAGAGCAACCCCTACCAGCAGCCGGCGCAGTTTTACCTGGCACTTACGCATTTAAAAAACAAAGATTACGACCGCGCGATAGAGTTGATGCAAGCGATAATGGAAACCGAATCTCATATCTATAAGGATCGCTTTACTCCGCAGATGGTGGCCGATCTGCGCCTGCTGAAATGGTTGTGATACTATTTTGATGAGCCGTATCGTTGGTATGTTTTAATTTGCTGTTGTTTATTGATGCAAGCCAAAAACTGTTGTATGATTAAAATTGGTTTATTAAAAGAAGGAAAGGTTCCGTCCGACAACCGTGTAGCGCTGTCGCCATCGCAATGTAAATGGATGGATCAGAAAATGGAAGGTGTAACAGTGTTTGTAGAATCGTGCCCCACGCGCTGCTATAAAGACTGGGAGTATAAAAGATGCGGTATAGAAGTGGTGACGGACATCAGCCATTGTGATATTTTATTAGGTATTAAAGAAGTGCCGCCCTATCAGTTGATAGAAGGCAAAACCTATCTTTTCTTTTCGCATACAAAAAAGGCACAACCGCATAACCAGCACTTGCTGCAAACCATCGTCAAAAAAAACATTACGCTCATCGATTATGAGTGTATGGAGCACGAAGATGGGCAGCGCATTATAGGCTTTGGTTTTTTTGCCGGCATTGTAGGCGCGCACAACGGCATGATGGTATATGGCCAACGCACCGGTGCGTTTGAATTGGAGCGGGTATATAAGCAAAAAAGCTTTCGTAAACTTATACATACTTATTTTGGACTAAAGCTGCCTAACATAAAAATTGCGGTAACAGGCTCGGGGCGCGTGGCACACGGCATACTAGAAATAATGAACCTGATGGGCGTGATAGAAGTGGAGAAGGAAGACTACTGCCAGCGCGAATATGAATACCCGGTGTATGTGCAATTGAAAGGTTCGGACCTGTACCGACATAAAATAACTAAAGACTATAACCGCAATCATTTTCACCAGCAACCACAGGAGTATGAATGTATTTTTAAACATTACCTGCCGCATACCGATATACTAATGAACGGGGTGTACTGGGATAAAAACGTGCCGCGCCTTTTTGAAAAAGATGATATCAGCGACAATGACTTTCGCATACAGGTAATAGCTGATGTTACCGACGATACCTTTGGCTCGGTGCCCATCAACCTGGGCGACCAGCCGATAGAGGACCCGGTGTATGGTGTAGACAAAAGCAGTGGCGAAAAAACAGCACCTTATCTCGTAACTTCCATTGATGTAATGGCTGTAGGCAACCTGCCCAACGAACTGCCACGTGATGCTTCTAAATATTTTGGACAGCAGCTGATCAAGTTTATTTTACCCGACCTGCTGCAGGGCGGTTCGCGCGTGATAGAAAAAGCAACAATAGTTAAAAGAGGAAAGCTCACCGAAGAATACAACTACCTGCACGATTATGCAACAGGAAAAGTAGCAGCAGAAATTTAAAGATAGAGGTAGTAATCTTGCAGCAGCTGCACAAATGGCGGTGTGTAATGGCCTTCTGTATCTTTTATGCAAAACGTCTTTATTTCCTTTTGCTCTGTTTCTTTTTTGCCGCCTTTTAGGAGCAGCCGGAAAGGTGCATGAGCAACCAATGGCTGCACTTCAACAATGGTGTGTATATACAAGCCGGCGTTGTTTAGCAAACGTTCTATTTCCTTTTTGCGCTTGTAAGGCAGTAATAAAAAGTAAGTTCCTTCAGCAGTCAGTTTTTGGTAAATAACAGAGAAAAGCTGTTCCAGTGTTAGTTGCTCACTGTGGTGGGCCATATTTCGAGCTGCATTGGGTGATGCCAGTTCCTTTTCGTAAAAAGGCGGGTTGCTGAAGATGGCGTCATATTCTTTTTTCAATACAACGGTGTTGATGTCGCCTTCAATTAATTGCAGCCTTTGCGCCCAGGGCGATTGTGCAAAATTGAGCCGCGCCTGCTCAGCCGCGCCGTTATCTATTTCCACCGCATCAATATCAATGGCACTTTTCTGCGCTACCATTAAACTCAGTAAACCTGTGCCGGTGCCAATATCCAGCGCGGCAGAAAACGTCTCTTTTCCCTTTTGCAGCAAGTGGGATACCCAGGCACCAAAAAGACAGCCATCAGTAGTAACCTTCATGGCGCTCAGGTGCTGCTCCACGCTAAATTGTTTAAAATGAAAATAAGTATTGGCCATGGGTATCAACTATTCCAGTCGGCCCTTGCCGATGCGGTGGCCGACAGCGGTGCCAGGTTGTTATTCATGTATTTGTAATAAGCCGTAATGGCGATCATGGCGGCATTGTCGGTGCAGTATTCAAAAGCAGGAATAAAGGCTTGCCAGCCATACTTTTTTCCCATCTCTTCAAAGCCTTTGCGCAGGCCGCTATTGGCCGATACGCCGCCGGCTAAACAAAGATTGGTGATGCCGGTTTGCAGCGCCGCTTTTTTTACTTTGTTCAGCAGAATATTGATGATGGTATGTTGTATAGAAGCACAGAGGTCAGCTCTATTTTCTTCTATAAAAGATGGATTGTTTTTGGTTTCTTTTTGCAGAAAATAAAGCACTGATGTTTTAAGCCCGCTGAAGCTGAAGTTGAGGCCTTCTATCTGCGGCTCGGCAAACTTAAAGCGGTGGGCATTACCTTCTTTGGCATATTTATCTATCAGCGGGCCGCCGGGATAGGGCAGGCCCAGCATTTTGGCCGATTTGTCAAACGCCTCGCCGGCGGCGTCATCTAAAGTTTCACCAATCACCTCCAGGTTGGTGGGGCTTTTGGCCACTACGATCTGCGTGTGCCCGCCGCTAACAGTAAGGCAAAGGAAAGGAAAAGAAGGTTTGGGGTCGGCAATGAGGTTGGCCAGCACATGGGCCTGCATGTGGTGCACGGTTATCAGCGGCTTGCCCAAAGAAAGCGCCAGCGATTTGGCAAACTGGCTACCTACCAACAAAGAACCAATTAATCCCGGTGCCTGTGTAAAAGCAACCGCGTCCAGCTCCTCCAGCGTAACGCCCGCCTGCTGCAGTGCCACATCTACCACGGGAACAATATTTTGCAGGTGCGCGCGGCTGGCCAGTTCGGGTACCACACCGCCATACTTTTCGTGCACGCTTTGGTTGGCTATAAAGTTGGAAAGAATCTTTCCATCGCGGCACAGTGCGGCCGATGTTTCGTCGCACGAGCTTTCGATGGCAAGGATAACAACACCTTTATTATTGAAGTGATCACTCAGGTCAACATTTTCTTGGTTTGTTGTATTGGTCATTTATATAAAAACGTCGGTTTTTTTTGATGAATAATGTTACAAATGTACAAGTGTGCGACGCAAGTAAAGCGAAATAGAATTACAAATGCTGGCAACAAAAAACGTCTTTTTTCCCTTTTGATTTGAGAATTAGTTAAAAGGAAAAAGAGACGTTTTGAAAAGTTGGGTTGTTAAGCTGAAACCTTAAAAGGAGAATAAGACGTTTTTACCTAAATGCCTCTTTAGGGGGACAGTGGGTGCTTAACTCCTGATGGCCACCACAGGATCCATACGGGCGGCCTGCGAGGCGGGCACAATACCGGCTATAATGCCTGCGGCAATGCAAATGCCCAGCGCCACGCCAATAATGCCAACTGATAAGAAAATAGGGAAATCCAAAAGATGTGTTGCTATCTGTGTAAGTATAAAAACCAGCAGCAGCCCAATTAGCCCACCCATAATGCACAGGAAAGCCGACTCGGCCAGGAACTCGTAAAGAATCACGTTTTTTTTGGCGCCAATGGCTTTTTT